>CAZIAJ010000078.1:7657-8562 GCA_964537565.1 uncultured Sulfurospirillum sp. | reverse complement strand
CAATACTATTTTCTCAAGAAAATAACTCATTTGATGATTTTCAAAATGAGTTTAATACAGAAAAAGTAGATTCATTTGACCCTCTTAAAGAGTATAATATCCCAATGACCAAGTTTAATGACTTTGTATATATAAATATCATGGGTCCTATTGCAAATGGATACAAATATATTTTATCTAAGTCTATAAGAGAAGGTGTATCTAATATCTTTCATAACATACAATTTCCAATACGACTTACTAACAATCTTTTACAATTAAAATTTAACAATGCAATGGAAGAGAGTGTTAGATTTGTAATAAATTCTACCTATGGTTTAGCTGGCTATATTGATTTGGCAAAAAAAGAGGGTGATATTGACAGGCATAATGAAGATTTTGGTCAAACTCTAGGATTTTATGGCATTGGTAATGACATACATATTGTTTTACCACTTTTTGGACCATCAAACTTACGAGATACTATAGGTTTAGTTGCCGATGGTTTTCTATCTCCTGTAAACTATGCACATACAAAAGATTGGGGTCTATTTGAATCTACCAATAACTACTTGTTAATAAATACTTATAAGATAACTAATGAGTACTCTTTACATATGAACGAATATGAAAATATAAGAAAAGATTCGGTAAACTTGTACTTCTTATTGAAAAGTGTATACGAACAACGAAGAACTAAGCTTATAGAGGAATAAAATGAGAAAAACTATACTACTTATACTTATCAGTATCTCACTTTTTGCTATAGAAAAAGATAATATTATAAGCGTAATGGAAAACAAGATAAACCAAGCGACATCTATTATAATCCAAAAAGACTTGACTTCACAAGAAAAAGCGAAGAGGATATTTCCTCTTTTTGATAAAATATTTGATTACAAACTTATGACTAAGCTCTCTCTAGG
>CAZIAJ010000078.1:0-7647 GCA_964537565.1 uncultured Sulfurospirillum sp. | reverse complement strand
CTCTAGGAAAAGCAAACTGGGTAAAAATGTCTCCCGAGCAAAGAGAAGAGTTCACAACTGAATTTATAAAATATCTAAAAAACTCTTATATTGAAAAAATAAGCCTCTACACAGATGAAAAACTTAATATAATAGGACTTAAAGAGCTAAATAAAAAAAGGGTTCTACTTTTAACTCAACTCATAGGTAGCAAAGACACTTATGATATAACATACAAATTTTACAAAACAAAAAACAATAATTGGCTTATATATGATGTAGATATCATTGGAATAAGTCTTATAAAAATATACAGAGTGCAGTTTAACAACATATTAGAAAAAGAATCATATGAAACTCTCTTAGCAAAAATAAAGACTAAATGATAAAATCTTTTTACGAAAAATACCTACTTATTCATCCTATAAAAGTTCTTTTTTTAGTCAGTTTAATTGTATCCATCTTTGCTATAGGAGCGACAAAATTACAAATAGATGCTTCTAGTGATACTATACTTCTTGAAAATGATTCAGATTTACTTTTCACTAAAGAAGTAGCAAAAAACTTCAAAACTTCAAATATATTAGTTATAGCATTTACTCCAAATGGTTATCTTTTATCCGAACAAACATTAAATACAATAAAAAATATGAGTTTAGATTTAAAGTCACTCAAAAAAATAGACTCTATAACATCTATACTAAATGTACCACTTTTACAAAGCTCAAACAAACCACTCAAAGAGTTGATAATAAACATACCCACTTTAGCAAATAATACTCTTGATACAAAACTAGTAAAAAAAGAGTTCCTAAATAGTCCAATATATAAAAACAATCTTGTTAGTGATGATTTTAAAACTACTGCAATAGTACTCAATCTAAAAGATGAAAAAGTATCTTCACAAAAAGAGAAAGATAGATTAAGAGAAGAAAATCATATCTTTATACAAAATATTCGTGCAATTTTACAAAAAAATTCTAAAGACGGAAAACTATTTTTAGGTGGGGTCAATATGATAAGTGATGACCTTATAAGCTTTGTTAAAAATGACCTTTTTACCTTTGGCTCAGCTCTTTTAATACTACTTATTTTTGTTTTATGGGCAACTTTTAAAGAACTAAGATGGGTTATACTCCCTGTGATTATATCTGCAAGTTCTATAGTAACAACATCTGGTTTACTTGGTTTTTTCGGATGGCAAGTAACAGTTATATCTTCAAACTTTATATCTCTACAGCTTATTATAACTCTTTCAATAGTCCTTCACCTCATAGTTAGATATAGAGAATTAGTCCATGCTTGTCCCAAATGTTCACAAAAAAACCTCGTACTTGAAACAATGATGTCAAAATTATCTCCATCATTTTTTGCAATTCTAACAACAATAGTAGGTTTTGCTTCACTTCTTTTTTCTAATATACTTCCTATCATAAATTTAGGTTGGATGATGAGTAGTGGAATTGCAATATCTCTGATATTATCATTTATAATTTTTCCTGCTATTTTAGTTATGCTCCCAAAATCCAAACAAGATATTAAAAACAGAAAAAATTTTTCACCTACAAAAATCATGTCAAACTGGGTAGAAAAACGAGGAAAAACAATTATCTTTATAAGTGCTTTGATAACTCTTTTTAGTCTTAGTGGTGCATCTAAGCTGATAGTAGAAAATAGCTTTATAAACTACTTTAGGCCATCAACTGAAATATACAAAGGTATGAAAGTTATAGATGAACAACTAGGGGGAACTACTCCTCTTGATATAATCATACACTTTAAAAAAGTAGAACAGTCTAAAGCAGATGAGATCAATGATGAGTTTAGCGACTTTAGTGAAGAGTTTAATGAACAAGAAAATGAAAACCAGTATTGGTTTTCACCAGACAGACTCAAACTCATACTAAAAATCCATAACTACCTCGAACATAGACCAGAAATAGGTAATGTACAATCACTAGGGACTATCCTAAAACTAGGAAAAAAATTAAATGAAGGTAAAGAGTTAGATAATTTTGGATTAGCCCTACTATACAATAAACTACCACAAAAATTTAAAAAAATCATACTTGACCCTTATCTAAATATTGAAAAAAATCAAATCAGATTTGCAACACGTATTGTTGATTCAAATCCAAATCTTAGACGTGATATACTCATAAAAGATATAAATAGAGATTTAAAAAAAATGATAAATCCGGAGTTTGCCTCTTTTAGACAATCAAATCTTATGATCTTATATAACAATATGTTGCAATCTCTATTTGAATCTCAAATAGTAACTCTTGGATTTGTTTTAGTTTTACTATTTGCTACGTTTATTTTTATCTTTAGAAACATAAAAATTGCACTTATCGCAATAGTCTCAAATGCAATATCTATAAGTGTCATATTTGGCTTTATGGGATGGTTTAATATACCACTTGACTTGATGACAATCACTATTGCAGCTATTAGTTTAGGTATTGGGGTAGATGATACTATACACTATATACATCGCTTTTATGAAGAGTTAAAAGTAGATGGAAATTTTGTTAAAGCTATGTACCGTTCACATGAAAGTGTGGGGTATGCAATGTACTACACCTCTTTTGCCATCATGTTAGGTTTTTCTATATTAATACTATCCAACTTTACACCAACCATCTACTTTGGATTTTTGACTATGGTAGCAATGCTTATGGCTCTTTTAGGATCTATTTTATTACTACCAAGACTTATACTGATTTTTAAACCTCGTTTATAGACTCTTTTATAACTCTTGCCAAATTTGATATTTTTTCTATCTTTTGTGAATTGTTTAGAGTATCATCTAGCAAAATTTTCACAAAAGCACTACCTACTATAACGCCATCAACACCTTTTACCTTATCTTTTGCAGTTTTCTCATCTACTCCAAAACCAACATATACTGGTGTAGACGTACTTTTTCGTATACTTGCAATAGTTTCACTCAAATCTTCACTAGCTCCAGTTCCTGTAATGCCCGCGTAAGCTACAAGATATATAAACTTACTACTATACTCTACTACTTGTTTAATTCTTTTATATGAGTCAGTAGGTGCTACAAAAGACACAAGAGATACATCTCTCTCTTTCATAATATTTATATATGCTTTTGCTTCTTCATGAGGAAGATCAGGTATTATAAAACCACTTACACCATACTCTTTTGCCTTATTAGCAAAAAAATCCATGCCTTTATGATAAAAAGGATTAAAATATCCCATCCATAATGTATCTATCTCTTTACCAATCTGTTGCGAAATATTAAAAAGATCTTCTATCTTAAAGCCATTTTGTAGTGCTTTTAAATTTGCTTGTTCTATAACTGGACCATCTGCAACAGGGTCTGAAAATGGAATACCCAATTCAAGTGAATCCACACCTGCTTCTTTAAGTGATAATGCTAAATCTACACTAAAACTTTTACTTGGAAATCCTGCTGTAATATATGCTACTAATTTTTTCATTTAATTATCTCTCATAACTGAAATATAGAGGCAACCCTCTGAATATTCATTTTCTATTTTAATGTTTTTGTAAATGTATTGGAACTTTTATAATAAGAGGTTCAAGCATACCAAAGTATTCATCATTTTCTTCGATATTAATTCTATACTTGTCAAACTGGTCACTAATAAGAAGTAACCAATCTATAAACTCATCAGTTGCAGGACCCTCTAAAATCCTAGCTTCTTCAGCAACATCTTCACATAGTGTTGCTAGTTTAATGATAGGTTCAAGTTTTAAAAAGCCAGCTGCTGATTTTAAATTGTGGAAAATACGAAACAGCTCTCCTATATTGTTCATATAAAGCTCTTTTTTTTCAAGACCTATTATGAGTGGTTCCATAGTTTCACACATTATTCCATAATGCGAAACAAAATCTTCAACAATTTCTAAATCAAAATCAACTTCTAATTGTGAAAATAGACCCATAATTTTCCTTTAATTATAATCATACCATCTTTTAGATAAAATTTAATTTTAATAAAAAATATTTAAAGGTTTTTAGTGAAAACAGTAACATCAATAAAAAGTGCAAAAGGTAAAACTCCTCTAACAGTCATAACTGCTTATGATTCTCTTTTTGCATCAATATTTAATAACAAAACAGATATGATTTTAGTTGGGGATAGCCTCAATATGAGTTTCAATAACAAACCTGACACACTAAGTGCAACATTAGACATCATGATTTATCATACAAATGCCGTTTGTAAAGGGGCACCTGATACTTTTGTGATTTGTGATATGCCTTTTGGTACTTATACAGATGAAAAAATGGCACTCAAAAATGCTTCAAGAGTTTACCAAGAGACAACAGCACATGCTGTTAAGATAGAAGGTGGTATACAAAGAGCACATATTATTAAAGCTCTTACATCTAACTCTATCGCTGTTGTTGGACATATAGGTCTTATGCCTCAATATGTTCGCAGTGAAGGTGGTTATAAGATAAGAGGGAAAAGTGAAGAAGATACACTCGCACTCATTGAAGATGCAAAAGCAGTCGAAAAAGCTGGTGCATTTTTACTTGTAATTGAGGGCGTAAAAGTAGAAGCGGCAAAAAAAATTACCGAATCAGTAAATATCCCAACTATAGGAATAGGCTGTGGTAATGTTACAGATGGGCAAGTTTTAGTCTGGAGTGATATGTTAGGATTTTTTCAAGAGTTTCAACCAAAATTTGTAAAAAAGTACCTTGATGGTGCAGATATAGTAAAAAATGCAGTTGATAAGTATGTCAAAGATGTGCAATCAAGAGAGTTTCCAGCAGAGGAACATACATACTAATGGAAAGAATTGTAGAGATAGATAAAGTCAGTTTTGAGAATGAGTATGAAACTTCTCTACGCCCAACAAACTGGAAAGATTATATAGGACAAGAGAAAATAAAAAAAAATCTACAAGTTTTTATAAAAGCTTCCAAAAAACGTGAAGAAGCACTTGATCATGTACTTTTCTTTGGACCTCCAGGACTAGGTAAAACTACACTTGCATATATAATAGCAAATGAGATGGAAGCCAATGTTAAAATGACAGCAGCTCCCATGATAGAAAAAAGTGGTGATTTAGCAGCAATTTTAACTAATCTAGAGGAGGGAGATATACTCTTTATAGATGAAATCCATAGGCTCTCACCTGCTATAGAAGAGATATTATACCCTGCAATGGAAGATTTTAGGCTCGATATTATTATAGGAAGTGGACCTGCTGCACAAACTATAAAAATAGACTTACCACGCTTTACTCTAATAGGTGCTACTACAAGAGCTGGTATGATAAGCTCACCTCTAAGAGACAGATTTGGTATGCATTTTAGATTACAATTTTATAACCAAGAAGAATTAGGGCAAATCATAACAAAAGCTTCAAAAAAACTTGAAAAAGATTGCAACAAAGAAGCATCTTTGGAGATAGCAAAAAGATGTCGAGGAACTCCAAGAATAGCTCTAAGACTTCTAAAACGTATTAGAGATTATGCTGATGTTGAAGATGAAAATAGTATAGTACTTAAAAGAGCAAAATATGGTTTAGATGAACTTGGTGTAAATGATTTAGGATTTGATGAACTTGATATAAAATTTTTAGAAATTTTAATCACAGCAAAAGGAAGACCTATGGGACTTAGTACTATTGCTGCAGCTCTTAGCGAAGACGAAGGAACTATTGAAGATGTAATAGAACCCTACCTTTTAGCAAAAGGATATATAGAAAGAACAGCTAGAGGAAGAGTAGCAACTTCAAAAGCATATGAAGTTTTTAGATTAAGTTATCCAAATAAAAAAGGACTTTTTGATGCATAACGGTAAAATATTTTTTGGAGCAGTTTTTCTAATAGCATTATACTGGATGTTAAGACTGTATGAGCCATTTTTACTTACACTTAGCATAGCTTCACTTTTAGCTATAGCAACATATAGTATAAATCTAAAACTTCTACATATAACAAACAGTAGAGTCATTGCCGCACTGCTTTCTACACTTCTTCTTTCTCTTCTATTTTTTGCTCCTATTGTTTATATAATCACTTCTATTGGGAGTACAGTAAATAATTTTGATCCTACTATCATAGAAAAAACTGTCAACTATCTATCCTCTTTAAATTTTCAGCTACCAGATGTTCTATCTTTTTTAAATCCTAAAATTGATGAATTTTTACAAAGTTTTGATTTAGCAAACATAACAAAAAATACACTCTCATATGCTGCATTTATAGGAAAAAATAGTGCAAATTTTATAAAAGATATGTTTATTATCACAATCTTTTTCTTCTTTGCAAATCTTTATGGTAAAGAGTTAGTTCATTATGCAAAAAACTTAACTCCTCTAGATAATAAAGGAATAGATTTAGTATTTGCAGAAGTAGCAAATGTTATGAGTGTTCTTTTTTACTCTATCATAATTACAGCTATATTTGAAGGAGCTCTTTTTGCTATACTAGGTATATTTTTTGGTTATGATGGTCTTCTTCTTGGAATTCTTTATGGTTTCGCTTCACTTATACCTGTTGTTGGTGGAGCTTTGATGTGGTTACCAATTTGCGTTTATGAACTAGCTCGTGGAAATTTATTTGAAGCAGTAATCATAGCATCATACTCTATTGTTATTATATCTATAATAGCAGATACTTTCATAAAACCTCTCATTATAAAATACATAAATAGTTTTTCAAAAGTCCCAACAAAAATAAATGAACTTCTAATCTTTTTTGCTATCATTGCAGGACTTAGTACATTTGGTTTTTGGGGTATGATTTTAGGACCAGCTATCACAGCTATGTTCATAGCTGTTTTAAAACTATATGAGTTACTAAAAGTAAAAACTTATATATAAAAACTAAATCTCTTTTACATGTAAAGCCAAGATATCTATAGTTTTATGATGTCTCGCCTCCCTTTTTTCTATAAAATCTTTTCTCTCTTCATTTATATTTTTAAATTCACTTATAAGTCTATCGTAGTTTTTATTTAAAAATGTATTGTTTGTATTCATCATATTTTGAAGTTCATAAAGATGAAAGCTTATTTTTAATCTCTCTTTTATCTCTTCTAATTTTGGTTGATATAGAGTAAATTTTGTTGGATTTTCCTCGTACAACTTTATAGACTGTGCTATCTTTTTTTCCAAAAATGAAACACTTACCTCAGTAGCATTTTGATAATTAAAACTTACTGCTGAACTAAGATGATTAAATTGTGAACTAATCTGTGCATATGAAGAGTGTATCTCATCACTAAAAGGTTTTAGTATATTTTCATAAGCTTTTGAAGCAAATTTTCTCATATTTGCAAACTCTATGTCTGAATGAAGCTGATTTGATTTTCTTATAAATTCATAAGGATTTTGCCATTTTCTTATTTTTTTCTTTAGAAAATCGTACACTAAAGCATTATTTTCATTGACTTCATTTTGAATCTCTTTCAAATTTCTAACATATTTTTTAAACATCTTACCAACTATATCATCATCATAAAAAAGATGCTTATATATCAAGTCAGAATCAATTTTTGATACTTTATACTCTATCGCCTCATAACTCACTTTAGCCCCAAAAAAACTTGTCTTCTGCTTTGCATAACGTATTTTTTTAGTTGTTCCAATATGATTATAAATATCATTTGCAATCGTATCTATAATCTCTTCTATCCTATTATATGC
>CAZIAJ010000077.1:0-8589 GCA_964537565.1 uncultured Sulfurospirillum sp. | reverse complement strand
ATCCGATCTTTTTTTAGAAACTTCATGACTTGATGATTTCATCCAGCCTGATTTTGTTATACCATCTATTTTATCAAAATTTTCTATATAAGGCTTTATATCTAAAAGAGGAGTGTTATTTAAAATATCAACTCCTTTAATAGTTACAATATTGTTTTCAACACTTATTAGCTTTACAATAGAGAGTCCAATTTGGTTTGGGTGAACAGGAGTTCTTGTAGAAAAAACTCCTCTTTGTTTGTTATTTAAGTCATTAAAAGGGACAACATAGAGTTTATGTTTCGCTATTTTGTGAAAATAGTATATAAGATAAACATGACTAAATCCATCTAAATCTTTTAAACCTTCACTAAATTCATCTTTAAACTCTATTGTAGCAATAGTATCTTTAGCTCCTCTTGGCTGAACTGGCATATTTTCAAGTTCATTAAAAGGAGTTTTTATAGTTCCTATTTGTTGTAAGTTTATATTCATTAGTTATGACTACAAGTACCTTGTCCAGCACTTTTCTCAAGTTTATTATTTAAAAATGCTTTTAAACTATCTTGAACTGTTGGGCTTGTTTGGTCAAAGTAAAGGTCTAGTCCAGCTTCTGCAAAACCTTGAGCAGGTCTACCACCAATACCACCAACTATAAGAGCATCAGGTTTAAAGCTCATGATGTTTGTAACTGCATTAGAACATGCACCACTATTGTGTCCTGGGTTTTCAAAGCCTTCTACATCAACTATAGTATCATCATTTATTGTAACTATTGTATAATATTTTGCTTTACCAAAATGAGCTCCTCTTTTACTTAGATAGCCTTCATTTTCATTTGTTGGAAATACTAATCGCATTTTTTATCCTTAAAATTGTTTTTCTAGTTTGTTGTTTTTATAAGCTTCATATGCTTCTTTCAGACTCATACCTTCAGCACCTATATACATCTCAACATTTGATTTTTTTAGTATTGCAAGTGCTTTTTCGCCTGCTCCATTACCAGTTATGATAACGTCTGGGTTTAAGTCTAAAACTTTTTTTGATGTTTGAAGTCCTGCTCCATGTTCCATGAGCTCTGCTCCTGCATTTGATATAGAAGATAGTTCATTTGTCTCTTCATTAAAACTAACAAATAAATCTGCTCTTCCAAATCTAGGATCGATTTTACAAGACCAATCTTCTCCTTTAGATGTAAATATAATTTTCATTTTACCGTCTCCTTTATTTTTTTCCAATTCTCTTTTATGAGATTTGATAATTTACTATTTTCATCATATTCTATTATAGTTTTAGCTTTACTGAGAGCTTTTGTAAAAGTTTCGTCATAAGGTAATTTACCAATAAGCTCTATCTTCTCTTCTTTTAGAAACTGTTCTATATTTTTACTCATCTTTTTATTTAAATCATACTTGTTTATAATGCAAACTGCTTGTAATGAAAAGTTTTTTACAAGTTTTAAAACACGTTTTAAATCATGAAGACCTGAAACAGTAGCTTCTGTTATTAAGACCACTAAGTTTGCTCCACTTAGACTAGAAATCACAGGGCATCCAATACCTGGGCTTCCATCAGTGATTACATAATTTTTATCTTTTTGAAGTGCTATTAGCTTAGCATCTTGCTTTACCTTTGCTACAAGTTTTCCAGAGTTTTCAGCTCCAAACCCAAGCTTAGCATGAACCATCTTTGAGCTGTTTTTTATATCTGAAGTGTAAATATCTCCAGCTTTTTGAATCTTCATTTCAATGGCATTTTTTTGACAAATTTTGCTACAGTAGTGACATCCCTCACAGCTTATTGGGTCAACTCTATGTTGTCCATCTATAATATGAATTGCATCAAATCTACAAACTTCAGCACATCTGCCACAGTTAGTACATAGCTCTTCATCTATTAGTGCAACTTCTCCACTATAAAAATCTCTTTGATTATCAAAATTTGCATTTAAAAGTAGGTGCATATTGGCTGCATCTACATCGCAGTCACAAACAAGTGCATTTTCTCCTTCTAGGTAAGCAAATGCTGCACTTAGTGAAGTTTTACCTGTTCCACCCTTTCCAGAGATCACTACAATTTCACGCATTTATATCTCCTATAAAAGTTACTATATCGTTAAGAGAGTCTCTGAAATGATCTATTTTTTCATAAATTAATTCACCTTTTGAATAGAGTTTTGCTATCTCTCTATCATTTTTGACTTTTGTTATAATTGAAATATTTTCTTTTTTACAATACTCTTCTACACCATTATCTCCTATGCCGTATCTGTTTATAATGACACCAAAATTTTGATTTAGTACTCTCATGGTTTCTACTGCTAAAGTTAAATCATTAAGACCAAAAGGTGTAGATTCAGTGATAAGTATCACAAAATCACTATTACGACTAGCCTCAATAACAGGGCAACTTGTCCCAGGAGGGGCATCAAAAATCTTAATATAGTTTGGATATTTTTCTTGAGTATACTCTATAGTTTGAGCTATAAGTGGCACTGACATCTCTTGCCCTAAATCTAGTCTTCCTTCTATAAAAGGAAAGTTTTGAACTTCAAACTCTTTTATATCTCCAATTCTCGTTGGTTTCATAGGTAGTGAGTTAGTTGGGCAGAGTTCACTACAAGCGTAACAGCTATGACATAACTCTTTAAAAACTAATATCTCTTTTGGCATAGCAACTATAGCATTGAAATTACAATTTTTTGCACACTCTCCACATAAGGTACAATCACTACTCTCCCAAACTGGTATCATTTTGTTACTGATTTGAATATGTACTAGTTTTGTTTGCAAAAATAGAGCAGAGTTTGGTTCTTCTACATCTAAATCAGCTAAAACAACACTACTGCCCATACTAGCGATATATGATGTTAGATTAGTGGAAATGGTGGTTTTCCCAGTACCACCTTTTCCACTAGCAATAGTTATTTTCATCTGACTATCTTCTTTAAAAGGAACAAAGTACTTTTTAAATTCATCTCACTAAAGCTTATGCTTTGCATAGAATCTTTCATTTTTCAAAACTTCTATTTTTACCTTTACCTCGTCCCTCTCCAAGTCCAAAGCCTTTGCCATTACCCTGACAAGGTAGGTTGTTTTTCATTCTACCGTTACTATGTCCTTTTCCATTTCCATTTTGACACTCATTTCTCTTTCTTTTTTGTTCATTACATTGCATGATTTATCCTCTTTTATTTACCGTTAAAACTTTTTTATTGAGTAGAGCATCCGCTACTTTTTTTCTAGCAGATTCTACAAGCCTAGAAAAAGTTGTACGAGAAATAGCCATCATATCAGCACACTCTTGTTGATATAGTGATTTTAAATCAGCTAGTCTTATAGCTTCTATCTCATCTTCATAGATGATAACAATTTCTAAGGAATCTTTCTTTAAACCACAAGGTTTAAAAGAAAGATTACTATGGTCTACATCTATATTTCTACTTTTTCTTTTTCTTCCACAGCAATTCATTTAAATTCCTAATATGCACATATGTTCAGAATTATAACGAACATATGTGCAAATGTCAATAGTAAAACTTATATTTATTATAATTTATTTAAATACTATTTCTAATATGGATTTTACTGAGTATTGGTTATCATTCTAAAAAAAGGATTTTATATGAAACTAGGGGATTTGATTATAGAAGTTGTAAAACAGTTGGGAGTTAAACATATATTTGGAGTCCCTGGTGATTATAACCTTAGATTTTTAGATTTTATTGAAGAGAGTAAAGATGTAAATTGGATAGGAAATTGCAATGAGCTAAATGCTTCGTACGCTGCTGATGGATATGCAAGGGAGAACGGTATAGGAGTTTTAGTTACAACTCATGGTGTAGGAGAGCTTAGCGCAGCTAATGGTATTGCTGGTAGCTTTGCTCATAATGTTTCAGTTCTTCATATAGTTGGTTACCCTAGCAGTGTGGTTATTGATGGTGATGTACCTGTACATCATACATTGGGAAATTACAAAAAGAATAATTTCTTAGAAGCTTTTAATCCAATCTCTGGTGCAACAACTATACTTACAGAGTTGAATTTTATAGAGGAAATCAACAGAGTAATATCAAACATGTTAGTAACAAAAAAACCTGCATATTTAGGAATACCAACAAATCTTTTAGATATGGAAGTTTCACAAAATATAGAAGATATCTATTTTCGTTTTAAAAATAGTGATAGTTATATGGTTGAAGAGGTTGGCAGTATCATAACTAAAAGATTTAATAATGCAAAAAAGCCAATGTTTTTACTAGGAGTAAATATAGCTAGATTTGGTTGGAGAGAAAAAGTTACAGAGTTATTGAAAAAAATAGATTTAAAGTTTACAACTACACTTATGGGCAAGTCAATTATAAAAGATATAGAACTGGCAAATGCAAACTATATAGGAATATATGCAGCTGATTATAGTACAAGTGGAGTAGTTAAACTTATGCAAGATTCTGATTGTATTATCTCTATTGGTACAGTTGAGACAGATTTAAATACTGGTGGTTTTAGTGAAGATGGTATAGACTATGATAATGTTATAACTATAAGACCACAAAGTGTTAAAATTGGTAAAAAAGTATACTCTGATGTTAGTATAGATATGTTACTTGAGTATATGGAGGAGAGTTTTAAAAAGAGAGATGAACTGTATAAAGAAATATATTTATCTGATGAGTGCATAGTGAAAAATAAATATGAAGATTTAAATCAAAAAGATTTTTGGCCATATGTTGCAAAAAATATTATCCAAGAAGAAGATATAGTTGTAGCTGAAGCTGGTTCAGCTCTTTTTGGTCTGCTTCCTCAAAATTTACCAGCTGGTATAGATTTTGTATCACAAATACTCTGGGCTTCTATTGGTTATACTCTTCCTGCTGCAATTGGCTCAGCTATAGCAGCACCTAAAAGAAAAGTACTTTTATTTATAGGAGATGGCTCATTTCAACTTACTGCTCAAGAGATAAGTTTGATAAAAAAGTATGATTTAAATGTAACAGTTTTTTTAATTAATAATGATGGATATACGATAGAAAGAGCGATTCATGGTCCAAATGAGTCTTATAATGATATATATATGTGGAAATATTTAGATTTGGCTAAATCATTAGGTATAGAAAAAACTAAAAGTATAAAAACATTTAAAGAGCTTTTTGAGTTAGAAGATTATATTAAAGCTGATGGTGCAAAGATGATAGAACTATTTTTTGAAAAGTTGGATTATCCACCTCTTTTGAAGCAAATCTCAGATAAGTTAGCCGCAGCTAACCAATAGGATAATCTACATGTAAAGGATTTAAATCCTTTACATGTAAAGATATATTAGTCGCGTCGTCTTCTAGAGTTTCTTTCACCTCTACTATCGTTACTTCTACCACGGCTTCCACCACCATCTCTATTGCCACCATTATCACGACTTCCAGAACTTCTACTTCCACGTCCTGAGCTTCTATTCCCTCCACGATATCCACCACCGCTTCCACCTCTAGAGTTTCTTCCGTATCTTCTATTGCCTTTACTTCTCTCTTTTTCCGCTAATCTTTTGATTATTCCACTTAAAGAGTTTTTATCAAATCCAATTTTATCAGGACCTTGAGGAGAATTTTTATCCATCATAACAGATATAAGCTTTAGAGCTATTTGAGCCATATCCATGTTTCCTTCAAGAAGGTTTAGAAGTTCTTGTGCATTGTCATTTAATTTTGCATTAATTATATCATTTGCCATTCTTTCTAGTCTACTTTTGTTTACATCAAGTAGTGTAGGAACAAGTTTTTGGTTTAAATTTGAGCCAACTTTTTTACCTATTCTTTGCATTGAATGGTACTCACTTGGAGTTACTAAAGTAATAGCAGTTCCTTTTTTACCAGCACGTCCAGTTCTACCGATACGGTGAACATAACTCTCTGGGTCAAAAGGCATATGGAAGTTAAATACGTGAGAAATATCAGTTACGTTTAATCCACGTGCAGCTACGTCAGTTGCTACAAGAATTTCAAGTTGAGAACTTCTAAATGCTTTTATTACGCTCTCTCTTTGATTTTGTTCCATATCTCCATGAAGACCTTTTGCTGTATATCCTACTGCCATAAGATGGTTTGAAAGACGATCTACTTCTTTTTTTGTTCTACAAAATATGATTGATTTTACAGGGTCAGTTGCATCAAGTAATCTTACCATTGCACTATCTCTTTCATACTCATTGATTACGTAATATTGTTGATCAATATCTTCATTTGTCGTATGGTCTTTTGGAGTTACACTTACATATTTTGGGTCTCTTAAAATTCTTTTTGCAAGTTTTTTGATTGGTTCTGGCATAGTTGCACTAAAAAGAAGTGTTTGTCTATCTTCTGGAAGATAAGTAAAAATCTCTTCGATATCGTCTAAAAATCCCATATCTAGCATCTCATCAGCTTCATCAAGGACTATGATTTTTGGAGTAAAATCTTTTAATCTATTGTTTTTAAGAAGATCTATAAGACGTCCAGGTGTTGCTACAACTACAGAGGCACCTTTCTCTATAAGTCCTATTTGTCTAGAGTATGAACTACCTCCATATACTGTTACTGTTCTAACTCCACTTTCACGACCAAGTGTAAAAAGTTCATCACTTACTTGTGTTGCAAGTTCTCTTGTTGGAGTTACTACTAAAATTTCTACTTTGTTTGAATTAGTATTTATCATACTCATACTTGGTAATCCAAATGCCGCTGTTTTTCCTGTTCCTGTTTGTGCTTGTGCTACTATATCACAACCTTGAAGAACTAAAGGTATAGCTTGTTCCTGTACTGGACTTGGTTCTCTAAAACCAGCCTCTTTGATTGCTTTCATGATATTTTCGCTGAGTCCAAATGATTCGAATGTTACTGCCATTGTGTTTTTCCTAATATTATTTTGTTCAAAACTTCTGGCGTGAAGTGAGTGCAGAAAACTATCCTGCTACATAAAAATTTTGTGAGTTTTCAAATATTTGTGTTTGAGAAACTAAGCAACTAGTATGCAAAAACCTACTAGCTTGCTGAGTTACAATTGTCAGTCTTGAGTAAGTTTTGAACTTCTACTATAAGAAGTCTTGAATTTGAGGCATTATACTTAAGTATATCTTAATATAAGCTTTATTTTAAAGTATTGATATAAGTAGATCTTTTTGAGTATGTAGTTCTTCTCTAATTTGATCTATGCTGCTACAAAGACAGATAGCATTTATAATAGTTCCTCGAAACATATTTGCAAATAGTTTTGCTATAAGAAGTGTATCTACTTTTTTAAACTCTTTAGAAAAAACACCCTCTTTTATAATTTTTTCTAAGTCATCTAGTTCTTTTAATCTATCTTCTTTGAAGTTTTTTACAAGTCCAGAGTGAGATAAACTTAAGACTATTGATAAGTTCATAGCTAATATTTTCAAAAGAATTTCAATTGTATGTTTTTCCTCTAAAATTGAGAAGTCGAAATATACTATCAATTTTTGTGAAGCAGTTGTACAGTGTTTAAATTTTTCTGCTCTATATTCATCCATAAGTTCAGTAACATAATTCCATATTTCAAGAATTATCTCTTCTTTAGTTTTGAAGTAGAGATAAACTGTGCCTTTTGCTACATTTGCTTCTTTTGCTATAGCTTCTACTGAGGTTTTTATTAATCCCTGTTTGGCAAGAAGTGGGATAGCAGCAAGAGCAATAGCTCTTTTTTTTTCTTTTTTATCTATTTTTCTTAACATCTATAATAAACACATTCCTATTTTTTTCTCTATTATACTCAATTTTCATATTGTGAAGCTTTATTATATTGATCGTAATAAAAAGTCCAAATCCTAAACCTCTTGAACTCTTCTGTTTTTTGCCTTCTAAAAAGTATGGTTCACTATATTTTTCAAGAGGAAATTCTAACTCTTTTGCATTGTTTGATATAATAATTTGATTTGAATTTGATTTTATAGTTACATGTTTATCGTCAGAATAGTTTATACCATTGTCTAAAAGATTTTTAATTACTGTTCCAAAGAGTTCAAAGTCTACTTGGATACTCATAGGTGTTAGTTCACATGTAACTGAAGTTTTTTGATGATCCAAAATATCTAATGCATAATCTACAATATCTTGTAGTAGATAATTCTCTTTTTTTAGTGCTATTTCATTCGCGCTTAGTTTTTCGATACGTGCAAACTCATTTAGTAAAACTTCTTGTCTTCTAAAAACATTTTGAAGTGTTTTTTGATATGTGGATTCTTCAATCATCTCACAAGATAGTTTACCTTTTGTAATGGGAGTCTTAAGTTCATGCATGATGTTTCTTAAAAAAAGTTGTCTTGAGTCTCTAAGTTTTTTTATTTTTTTTACACTTTTATCAAACTCATTAGATAAAATACCTATTTCATCTTTTTTATTACTTTGGCAATCTATATCATAATTACCATTGGCAAAATCTTTTATTTTTTTTCTTAGGCTATATAGTGGTAAGATATTTTTAATAGTAGCAATATACAGTAAAAGTATCAGTAAAATTGATAGTATTGGTAACAAAATTCTTGGAAATATATTTGTATCTTTTGGAGATTTAAAGACTAGGTTATTTAAAAGGATTACATATAAATTACTGTGATATTCTATAG
>CAZIAJ010000076.1:0-8590 GCA_964537565.1 uncultured Sulfurospirillum sp. | reverse complement strand
TTTAATAAAACTTTAAATATTACTTTTTTATCACTTTTCTTAAAATTATTTATTATTATTTATTTATTATATTAATTATATGTACTTTACTATACCATAAAATAAAAAGGTACTCAAATGTTCAAAAAGTTACTCAAAATATCTATTATTCTTTTGGTGATGATCTCTACATCTAACGCACAAGATTTAAAAAAGAAAGGTATATCTATAACATATCTAGATTTTAATGAAGATAAAAAACAGACTGTTATAAAAAGAGTTCATGATGATGAATGTTTCAAAGTAAAAGTAAGCCCAAACAATATATGGAGTGGTAACTATGCAAATAAAAATATACCTTCAAAATGTAAAAAAACATTTGCAACTACTATAGGAAAACTATCTCCTATAAAAATAGATAAAGATATAGAAACTTATGGTGAGTTAGAAGTCATTGAGTTTATTAAAAAAGCACAAAATGATGAAAATATGCTTTTAATAGATGCAAGAATGCTAGATTGGTATCTATTAAGTACTATTCCAGGTTCAATCAATATACCATTTAAACACTTTAACTCAAAAAAATCGCCAGATGAGTTTGAAGATGTTTTAGATATTATTGGTGTTAGCGTAGAAAATGGTAAATACAATTTTGAAAATGCCAAAACTTTAACACTTTTTTGTAATGGTGCTTGGTGTTTACAATCACCAGCTGCTATAAAAAACCTTATTAAAATTGGTTATCCCAAAGAGAAACTTTTTTGGTACAGAGGTGGCATGTATAATTGGAAACTTGCTGGATTAACAACAATAATTCCTTAAAAAGCTGGGGAAATTTCCCCAGTTTTTTACATTTTATCTTTAGCTTTTATACCTATTAAATCTAGTCCTACTCTTATACTTACTCCAACCATAGCAAATAATTTTAAAAACTTCTCTTCGTCTTTTTCACCAACAACTCTGTTTTCATTGTAAAACTTATGTAGACTTGATGAGAGAGTTTTTAGATACTCTGTCACTTTTTGTAACTGACGTGACTCAAAAGCATCTTCTAAAACTTCGGGAAGAAGAAGTGCACTATATAAAAGATTTGCCGCATCATCATTTAAATTTTCTAGCTTAACATCTTTAATATCTGCAATAGTTTTACCACTTTTATTAAATACTTGATTGATTCTAGCGTGTGCATAATTGATATAAAAAATTGGATTTGAGCTATCTTCTTGTTTAAACATATCTATATCAAACTCTAAGTGTGTATCACTCTTTTTGCTTAAAAATACAAATCTAAGAGCATCGCTTCCTACATCATTGACGACTTCACTCATCAATATAAAGTTACCAGCACGTTTACTCATTTTATATGGCTCACCACCTTTAAGAAGTGCAACCATCTGAGCTAAAATTACTTCTAATTTCTTTTCATCATACCCAAGAAAATTAATAGCCGCTTTAACGCGAGATATATAACCGTGATGATCAGCTCCCCAAATATTTATATAATGGTCATAGCCTCTTTGATATTTATTGTCATGGTAGATAATATCACCTGCAAGATAAGTTGGTCTTCCATCTTCACGTATAACTACTCTATCTTTCTCATCACCCAAATCTGTCGAACGAATCCAAGTCTTACCATCTTTAACAAAAGTTTTATTAGACTCTTCAAGCTTTTTAAAGCTATCATCCCATTTATCATATAAAGATTTTTCACTTACAAATCGTTCAAACTTAATGCCTACATCAGCAAGGTTTGATTTTATAAGCTCTATCATCTTATCTTTCCCCCAAGATGAGAGCTTCTCAATACTACTCTCATCTTCAAATACAACAGCACCTAACTCATCTTTTGCTTCATAAGCTAAATCAACTATGTACTCTCCACGATAGAACTCTTCAGGCCACTGTACATCTACATTTAAAATCTTTTCACGACCTGCTAAAAATATAGAAAGACCTAACATCTGCATTTGGCTTCCAGCATCATTTACATAATATTCACTTGTAATATTATATCCTAAATGATTACCTATTCTATATAGTGAATCTCCAAGAACAGCACCTCTAGCATGGCCTATATGAAGAGGTCCTGTAGGATTAGCACTTACATATTCTAATAGAATTGAGCCCTCTTTATCCGACTTACCAAAATCATTCTCATTTGATATAGCCCATGATGCATATTCATCTAAAAACTCTTCACTTAATTTAAAGTTGATATAGCCTTTTACAGATGTAACCTCTTTAAATATAACACTACTTTCAAATTTTTTGCATAATTCATCAGCTATAATCATAGGAGATTTTCTAAGCTCTTTTGCAAGAGAAAATGCTATTGGTGTTGCGTAGTGACCAAAAGATAAATCTTTTGGTTTTTCTAAAACAAACTCGCTCTTTAGCTCATTTTGTATTGCTTGTATAACATGTTTTTTCAAACTGCTACCTACTAAGCTTGTTTAGTATCTTCTACCTTAGTAGTAGAAACATTCTCTTCTTGTTTTTCTATTTTTTCGTCAGCTGATTTTTCAGACACTACTTCATCTTCTTTCATCTCATTTTTGAAACTCTTAATACCTTTACCTATACCTTTTGCAAGATCTGGAATCTTTTTTGCTCCAAAAAGCAACACAACGATTGCTAAAATTATTAGTAGTTCTGGCATACTAGGAACGCCCATACTATCTCCTTATACTTTTACGTTAAATTTTAATCTGATAATTATACCATTATTTTCTTAATCTAAGTGACAAAATCAACTCTTCCAAGAGCTTATAAAATTTTCTATATCTATGGAGTTGACTTTACATCTTGAAGATAAAGCAATGAAAGTAAGCTTTTCTAAAGTATTTTCAAAGTCATCATTTATAAGTAAATAATCATACTCTTTAACTCTTGTCATTTCCAAAAGTGCATTATTGATTCTTTTTTCAATTACTTCTACTGAATCTGTTCCTCTTTTTAGTAGTCTCTCCTTAAGTTCTTCTTGATTTGGAGTTGTTATAAATATTGATGTTATTGCATCACCAAACTTCTCACGTGCAATTTCATGACCTTGTACATCTATATCAAATACTACCAATTTTCCATCATCTAAAGCTTTTAAAATAGGTTTTAAAGATGTTCCATAGTAGTTATCATGCACTCTTGCCCACTCTAAAAAAAGTCCTTCTTCCATATCTTTTTCAAACTCTTCTTTTGAAATATAATAGTAATCTTTACCTTCTACTTCGGTATCTCTTTTTTCTCTAGTTGTCGTTGAAATTGAAAAATATATATTATTTATGTTCTTAAACATCTCGCTCATCAAAGAACTTTTTCCAGAACCACTTGGTCCCGATATTACCAACATTCCTCCGCTCAATTAATTATCCTCTTCAAATGTTATAGATACATTTACTTTCATACCTTTTAAAGCATCTTTTATTGAACTATCTGTTAATGCTATTTTTACACTTTGACTCACTTTTTCTTCTATCTCTTTTTGTATATCAATATTGTTCTCTTTTTCTATCTCTTCTTTTTTGCAATCTGTTTTACAAAGGGTAGATTCTTTTCCAAAAACATTTAAAAAATCTTCCTCTTTTAGCTCCTCAATTGATGAGACAGTACTATCTACACTATCACTCTGTTCAATAAAAGTATCTAGAGTAGTTTCTAAATCTTCTACGGAACTATCTTCTAAATCATCTTCAAGTTTTTCTAATTCGTGAGATTCTTCATCATCATCCAAATTCAAATCATCTTCAATTTCTATCGATGCCATTTTTTCCTCAATCTCACTAACATCTTCATCAAAAACCTCTTTTTTATCAAAAGATTCATCTAACTTTGACTCTTCAAGCTCTAACTCATCTTCAAGAATATTCTCTTCTTTATCTTCTTCAAACTCTTCTAATTCCAATTCTCCTGACTCCAACTTATCTTCAATATTATTCTCTTCTTTATCTTCTTCAAACTCTTTTGTTTCATCTAACTCCAACTCTTTAGACTCTAATTCATCTTCAAAATTATTGTTATCCAAAGATACCTCTTCATCAGTAACTTCTTCATCTAACTCATCTAAAGAGAAATCTTCATTTTGAGTATCTTGTGTATGCTCTTCTAAATCAAAATCTTTTAACGCTTCACTCAAATCTTCATCTAAATCATTTAAATCTTTAGATTCTTGAATCTCTTCTAATTCTAAATCATCATCCAATAACTGTTTTACTTCATCAATATCTTCGCTATCTAAAACTGAATCTAATTTATCATCATTTTCAATATCTTCTTCTTTATTATTCTCTTCTTCATTATCTTTTAATAAATCTTCATCGATACCTAATTCATCTTCATCACTAGATAATCCCTCATCAAGTATTACATCATCTAAACTCATATCTTCATCTAGTTTAGTTTTTTCATCTTCAAACTCATTAGGTATGTCATTTTTTTCATCTTCTAAATCATCTATACTTTCCAATTCAATATCACCTAAATCCAAATCCATACTTACATCTTCATCCTCTAAATTTATCTCTTCATCGATTTTTTCATCACTACTCTCAACAGTATCTTCTTTTATTAAAGTTTCACTTTCATCATTTATATCACTATCAATTTTTGAAACTAAATCAATCAAATCTGTAGGTAAAAAAGGTTTTTCTAAAATATAATTCATATTTTCAGGTTTTTCTTCACCTCTTGGAGTGATAATAACAAAATATCTTGATAAACCAGACTCTTTCATATCATCTATAGTAAATTCACTATACTGCTCACTATCAACAAAGACAACATCATAACTCTCTAATGGTAATTCATCAAATGAATTAGTTTCATCTATATCAAATCCAAGTTTCTCTACACTAAGTGTAATAAGTCTTGATACAGCAGGATTTTGATTTACGAGAAGAAAATGCATAGTATAACTCCTAAAGTTAGAATAATTATGCTATTTTAGTACAAAATAGATTAGGACTATATAAATAAAATACTTAATTTACTAATTGCCTCTATCATCTGCTGTTTAAAAACTAACATTATAGAGCTAAGAACTGCTAATAGTACAACAAAAGCAACCATAATTTTTATAGGAAAACCAACAACAAGTAAGTTAAATGATGGCATGGTTTTCATAAGCATTCCAAAAACAATATCAGCTAATAGAGATAATCCAACTATTGGAAAAGAGAGTATAAATCCAAAAATAAACATATTTGAAACTGCACCAATAAGGTATTCCCAAATATTATGAGATGGATAAAAACTACCTAAAGGCAAAATACTCAAAGATTTTACAATAAAAAGAATCATCATATGATGTCCATTAAAGGCAAGTAGTATTACAAGTGCCAAAATAGTAAATATAGTACTTATAATAGGAGAAGATGTTCCAGATTGTGGGTCCATTACACTTGCCATTGTAAAACCCATCACAAAAGATATACTCATACCTGCCATCTGTAACATTGCAAAAACAATGAATAGAAACAAACCAGCAATGAGCCCAAGCATAATTTCGCTTACAATTGCTAAAACTATACCACCTATACTAAATTCAATATTTGGTAATGTTGCCATTGGAAAAAGAAATATTGTCATAAAAAAAACCATTGCAGTTTTAATTGACATAGGTATCCTCATATGAGAGAAAAATGGGAAAAAAGCAAAAAGACCACTAAGCCTTGTAAAAAGTAATAAAAACAGTATAACTTGATTTTGTCCTATAAACGATATTAAAGACTGCATTTTATAGTTGTTTTATCTGCTAAATCATTATCATGAGTTACAAGTAAAAGAGCTGCATTATTTTTTTGAATATACTCAAAAAGTATCTCCATAACTTCATTTGCTGTTTTACTATCTAAATTACCTGTAGGCTCATCAGCAAATATTATTTTTGGTTTTTTAGATAATACCCTAGCAATAGAAACACGTTGCTGCTGCCCTCCTGAAAGCTCACCTACTTTTTGTTTTAGAACATTAGTAATACCCAATTTTTCTATAAGTTCATTATCTAATTTTGTATTATTTAAAAGAGTTGCTAATTCTATATTTTCAAAAGCGTCAAAACCTTTAAAAAGATAATGAGATTGAAATATTATGCCAACATCTTCTCTTCTAACTTTTAAAATATCTCTATTTTTTTGATTATACAAATTTTTTCCAAATAATTTTACTTCCCCACTATCAGGCTTCAAAAGTGTTGCACAAATATGTAAAAGAGTAGATTTGCCACTACCACTAATACCAACAATAGATATAGATTCTCTAGGATTTAAAGTGATATTTATATCATTAAAAAGATTGTATTCAAAAGAGTGTGAAAGATTTTTTACTTCTAAAAGAGGCATTTTTATCCTTCTTATTAAGAGAAAAGAGGAGAAAATCTCCTCTTATAATTTGGTTTTATTAACCTACTTGCGCAGCAACTTCAGCAGCAAAATCTTCGACTTTTTTCTCGATTCCTTCACCTACTTCGATTCTAACAAATTCAACTATTTCAGCAGTTCCACCAGCTTTTTTTGCTTCAGCTTCAACAGCTTGTGCAACTGTAAGTTTATCATCCATAACATACTGTTGGTTTAATAAACACTGCTCTTGATCAAGAGTTGTATTATCTAAAATATATCTAGCAACTTTACCTGGAACAATTCTATCTAAAATTTTCTCAGGCTTACCTTCTGCTAAAAGTTCTTCTTTGATTTTTTCCTTAACTCCAACCATAACTTCATCAGTAAGTTGTAAACGAGATACATAATCAGGTACATTTTTCAAAGGCTTCTTAAGTCTTGCTAACTCTTCATTATCTTTTTTGATAACTTCAATTCTACCTTTTGTTTCACTCTGTACATACTCCATATCAAAATCTGTATAAGAAAGAGTTGATGGCTTCATAGCACTTGCATGCATAGCTATGTTTTTCAAAAATGGAACTAAAGCTTCAGCAGTTTTATCACTATCACATTTTGCTTTTACCACAACTGCTATACGATTGTTTGAGTGAATATATCCATTGATAGCTTCATTTTCTCCAGCTTTAACAACTGCAAATCTTCTAAGCTCAATTTTTTCACCAATTTTAACAACAGAACTGTTAAAGTATTCTGCAAAATCACTATTTTTAACAGCTTCAACATCGCTAGGCTCATTTTCATAAATAAAATCAACTGTTTTTGCTACAAGATCTTGAAATGCCTCATTTTTAGCAACAAAGTCTGTTTCAGAGTTTATCTCTAAAACAACACCTTTATTTCCATCAAGTTTTAATCCTGCTAAACCTTCAGCTGCAATTCTATCAGCTTTCTTTTCAGCTTTACCAAGACCTTTTTCTTTTAAAATTTCAGTTGCTTTTTCAATGTCACCTTCAGTCTCAACTAAAGCTTTTTTACAGTCCATCATACCAGCACCAGTAGCTCCTCTTAACTCTTTTACAAGTTTTGCAGTTACTTCAGCCATAATTACGCTTCCTTCGTTGTTGCTTCTTTTTCGCCTTCAGCTACTGCTTCTTCAACGATTTTCTCTTTTTCATTTTCACTTATTTCAGCAGGAACTTCTACTTCTGGCTCTGCTTCATCTTGTGCTTTTATCTCTTTACCTTCATTAATAGCTTCTCTCATCTCTCTACAAAACAGTTGAATTGAACGAATTGCATCATCATTTCCTGGGATTGGGAAATCTACAACATCAGGATCACAGTTTGTATCTAGCGGTGCAACAACAGGAATGCCTAATCTTCTTGCTTCTAAAACTGCAATGTTTTCTTTTACAGTATCAATTACAAAAATCATATCAGGAGTACCCTTCATATCTCTAATTCCACCAAGATAATCTAATAATTTTGCTTTTTTTCTACGAAGCATAAGAGCTTCTTTTTTAGTTAGTAATTCAATCTGTCCATCCTCTTCCATCTTCTCAATGATGTCAAGTTTTCTGATTGAAAGTTTAATTGTATTCCAGTTTGTAAGCATTCCGCCTAACCATCTATGGTTTACATAAGGCATACCACACGCGATAGCTGCATCTTTTACTGCATTACTTGCTTGTTTTTTAGTTCCTACAAAAAGTACTGTTTTACCTTCTGCAGCTACATCTCTTACGATATTATAAGTGTGTCTAAAATATCTTAAAGTCTTTTGTAAATCTATAATATAGATATTCTTTCTCTCACCAAAAATGAACTTTTTCATTTTCGGATTCCATCTTCTAGTTTGGTGTCCAAAGTGCACACCGCACTCTAGTAAATCCTTCATTGTTACCATGAAGTCTCCTTTAATTTAATTTTAGGAACAAGTCCTATATTGGTTTAGCCTCCACACCCATCAACGCGAGAACGCGCAACCTAAAAGGATTGGTGTGTGTGAGATTTAGGACGTGATTATATATAAATTTTCTTTAAAAGATGCTTTCATACAAATTTTATTTTTTTTTAAATCAATTTAGATAAAGTACTTATGGAATTTGGATAAAAGGTATTATGTGGAAAATTGGGTAAATATCATAAAAAACTTTTTTGTAGAACCAAAAAAGCCTCAACAAGTAAAGCGTAAACGCTCTTCAGATGTCTATTTAAAGGCATTTGAAAATAGTGGTATATATGCAAAACTAGATAAAAAACACAATATTATAT
>CAZIAJ010000075.1:0-8718 GCA_964537565.1 uncultured Sulfurospirillum sp. | reverse complement strand
AAATATCCCATCTTTTCTATAACTATAGTAAGTGATTTAAGAGATAAAAACTTTGAAAAAGAGATACTATCTTTAGCAAATAAAAGTAATACCATGGTAAGATTTCATGAAAATTCTACCATAATAAACTCTACTATGATGATTTAATAAGAAATCCAAATATTAAACTAGATATAGGAATAGCCCCAATACCAATCAAAAAAGGTATTGCTGAAAAAAGACTATTTTTAATCAAAAACAGTATAACCACACAAAGAAGCGCATATGCAATAAGTCTAAAAGGGTTAAATATACCACTTCCACTTTTAAATAAATTTAAAAAACTTCGTTTTAAATTTGAATTTTTTTTACGCTCTTCTTTATAATACTTAACAAACTCTTCTTTACTTAACTCTTCTTCATTTTTATCTTCTTCAAAGAGTTTAAATTTGTCATCTATCTTATCTAACTCATCAATTTCATCTGGAATCTCCCCATTTTCTAAACGTTTTTCTATCATACCTTTATATGAGAAGAAAGACGCAAATATAACAAGCATAGAACAGATAAAAGCAACTTGAGTATTAATCATCCACAAGCCACCCATAAACAAAGATAAAATAATCAAAAATAGACTTGTACTAATATATACAAAAGAGAGTTTAGTTATCATCTGTACTTTCATACTTTTTATATCGGACACCATCTTTAAACTCTTCATAAGATGCCACTTGTTTTTTGTAAGCTTTATAGACATTCATTATTGCTCCACCAACTCCCCAAAAAACACCAACCCAAAGTAACCAGTCGTAACCAAATGAGTTTTTCATAAGTATTCCAGCACCAACTCCCATAAGAACTGCTACCACTATAGAAACACCTAAAGAGAGTCCATCTGCTCCCTCTACAAGTTTTGCATACTTAGGAGTATCTTTTTTACTCATTTAATCTTTCCTATAACTTTTTTAGCAGCTTCTATACAACCATCTATCATCTCATCTGTAATTGCATCACAAATAAATCCAGTCTCAAATTGACTACAAGCAAAATAGTACCCTTCACTTAGCATACCTTGATGAAATTTTGCAAACATATCAGTATCACTCTTTAGTGCATCATCAAAATTTTTAACTTCATTTTCATTAAAAAAGAAGCCAAACATACTCCCTCTAACTCCTACTTGCAAAGAAACACCATTGTCTGCCGCTGCACTTTTAAATCCTTCTACAAGTTTTTTTGCTTTTAGTTCAAATCTACTGTAAAGTTCTCTATCTTCTAAAATTTTTTCTAAAGATGCCATACCAGCATGCATAGCTACTGGATTGCCACTAAGTGTTCCTGCTTGATATACAGGACCATCAGGACTAAGTTTATTCATAATGTCCAATTTGCCACCAAATGCACCAACGGGCATACCACCACCTATAACCTTACCAAAAGTTACGATATCTGGAACTACATCTGTAATACCTTGTGCACCTTTTAAAGAAGCTCTAAAACCACTCATAACCTCATCAAATATCAATAAGGCTCCATTTTCATTACATATATCTCTTAACTCTTGTAAAAACTGCTCATCTGCTGGAACTAATCCCATATTACCTGCTACTGGCTCAAGAATTATACATGCTATATCTTTTGAATTTTCAAAACACTTTTTTACACTCTGTATATCATTATATTTTGCTAAAAGCGTATGCTTTGTAAAATCAGCTGGAACACCAGGACTACTTGGAGTTCCAAAAGTTACTGCTCCACTTCCTGCTTGAACTAAAAGTGAATCACTATGTCCATGGTAACATCCCTCAAACTTTACAATATCATCACGACCAGTATAACCACGTGCAAGACGTATAGCACTCATAACTGCTTCTGTTCCACTACTTACAAAACGAATTTTATCTATACTTTCAAACATATCACATAGCTTACTTGCCAACTGCGTTTCTACTTCTGTAGGTGCTCCAAAACTCAAGCCTTTAGTTACTGCGTCCATAACAGCAAACTCTATGGTCTTATCACAATGTCCAAATATAAGCGGTCCCCAACTCTGTACAAAATCAACATAACGATTGCCATCTATGTCAACCAAATGTGCACCCTCACCTTTTTCAATAAAAATTGGAGTTCCACCAACACTTTTAAATGCTCTTACTGGAGAATCAACTCCACCAGGGATTACATTTTGAGCTAACTCAAATGCTTTTTTACTATTTACTATGTTCATCTATTTACCTCACTTGTTACGTAAAAATAGAGTGCTTCTATCTCACTATTTGTTAAAAAATACTTTGGCATCACAGAGTCTGAACTCGATAAAGCTTTAAAGAAACGTTTTTTTGAAAGAGAGTTTATAGCTGGTGCTCTTAACTCTTTTTGTTCACCTTTATGCTTATACTTTGCTATGATTGAGCCTTCACCTCTACTACCATGACACAAAATACAACCTATACCTCGGGGGTTAGAGTAAAGCATCTTAGCATACTCCATTTTTGTTATAAAGTCTTCAGCTTCTAAAGAAAAAAACATCAAAAAAATACAAACAAAACTTTTCATTTACCCTCACTTTAGTATAAAAAAGATATAATATCTAAAAAATTATTTAAGGACGATAAAATATGCAAATCCTAGATGGAAAAGCACTATCAAATAAAGTAAAAGAAGAGATTAGAATCGAAACAGCAGAGTTAAAAAAAGAGGGGATAATACCAGGTTTGGCAGTTATCTTAGTAGGTGATGACCCTGCTAGTCAAACTTATGTTGCATCAAAAGAGAAATCTTGTATCGCCGCAGGAATTTTTTCAGAAAAAATCACAATGGACAAAGATGCTACACAAGAGAGACTTCTTGATAGAATTGCAAAGCTAAACGAAGATGATAGTATACATGGTATACTTGTACAACTTCCTCTACCAGAGCATATAGACACTTCAAAAGTACTTGAAGCAATCGACCCTAAAAAAGATGTAGATGGTTTTCACGTCTCAAATGTAGGTCAACTAGTAACAGGTAATCAAACTTTAGTTCCTTGTACACCTCTAGGAGTTATGAGAATTTTAAAAGAGTATAGTATAAATCCGATGGGTATGGATGCTTGTGTTGTTGGTGTTAGTAATATTGTAGGAAAACCTATGGTAAACTTGCTTGTAAATGCAAGAGCAACTGTCACAATATGTCACTCAAAAACAAAAAATTTAAAAGAGCATACTTCCAGAGCAGATCTACTTATAGTTGGTGTTGGAATTCCTCATATGATAAAAGAGGATATGGTTAAAGAGGGGGCAGTCGTAATTGATGTTGGAATCAATAGAATGACCTGGGGAAAATACGAGGGAAAACTTGTAGGTGATATAGATTTTGATTCAGTAGCAGACAAATGTAGCTATATAACACCTGTTCCTGGTGGAGTTGGACCAATGACAATCGCCATGTTACTTCAAAACACATTGACTGCTGCAAAAATGAGTAAAAAATAATGAAAAACTTTTTAAATAAACTTTTAACTTGGTCAAACTCTTGGACTGGTACAGTTGTTATAGTTCTTTTAGTTATATTTTTTGTAGCACAAGCGTTTGTTATTCCTAGTGGTAGTATGAAAAAAACACTTTTAATCGGTGATCATCTTTTTGTTAAAAAGTTCTCTTATGGTATCCCTACTCCTCATATTCCATGGATTGAAGTTCAAATTTTACCTGATTTTTTTGATAATGGACATCTTATAGAAGGACCTAGACCAAAACGTGGTGATATTGTAGTTTTTCGTTATCCAAAACAGCCAAAAATACACTACGTAAAAAGAATGGTTGCCGAAGGTGGAGATGAGATACTTTTTCAAGATAAACATCTTTATATTAGTTTTCATGAGGGTGAAGATTGGATGAAAAAGAACTACTCTAAAGATAAACTACATACAATTGCAGGAAAAACATGGGTACTAAATCCATACAAAGAAAAATTTCCTGGAATTCAATATGATGAAAATGTAAATCTATTTCAACAAATGACTATGTTTTTAGCAGCAAATGACTTTGCAATGCAACCTGTTGTTGTAGATGAATTACCAAAAAACTTTAACTCTCAATATAACGCCTTTTATAAAAAAGTTCCACAAGGTGAATTTTATATGATGGGTGATAACCGTGACCACTCAAATGACAGCAGATTTTGGGGAAGTGTCCCTTATAAACTCATAGTTGGTAAACCTTGGTTTATCTACTTTAGTTGGGATGATAACTATAAAGTAAGATGGAATAGAGTAGGACGTTTTATTGATACTATACAAAATGATAAGAAATTTTTAGATGGAAAATAGTGAAATTATAAAAATAGTAGCTACTGTTTTAGCTTTAGCAGTAGCTATCATTGGCCATGAAATAATGCATGGATATATGGCTTATAGATATGGTGATAACACAGCAAAATATGCTGGAAGACTCAGTATAAATCCTTTAGTTCATATTGACCCTGTTGGAACTATCGTTATACCTACTATTTTATTTGTATCTGGAGCACCATTTCTTTTTGGCTGGGCAAAACCTGTGCCAATAAATATAAGAGAAGTTATCAATAATGCAGGGTATAAAGGTGCTATCAATGTAGCTTTAGCGGGTATATATTATAATGCTGGACTTGCTATATTTGCCTCTATTTTACTTAAGTATATGGATTTAGGCTCAATTGGTTCTATGTTTGAACTTTTTATAGCTTACTTTATTTTACAGTCACTCATATACAATGTAGTTTTAGGTTTTTTTAATCTCATGCCAATTCCCCCATTAGATGGTTCGCATGCTCTATCTTATTTTGCAGCATGGAATAGATGGGATAAAGTAGTAGATTTCTATAATTCAATAGAAAGATATGGTATGGTTATACTTATTTTAGTAATTGCCACACCTCTTTCAAACTACTTTTTTGCTCCAGTTAGATATATAATCAACTTTTTAGCCCAATAAGTACTTTAAGATGTTTACATGTAAAGAGTTGTAAGGTTTCACTTTTGAGTGATTTTAACTCACTTGTGAATCCTTTTTTTGCAAAAAGCATCTGTATATTTGGTTCTATTTTTGCCTTTCCACAATTTTCTTTTAGTTTTGTAAGTTCACTTTTTTTAAGTTTTTTATCCGTATATTTACAAGTACCAACTATCTTTTTGCCTAATTTTGTTTTTGCTACTAAATCAATCTCAATTTCATCATCCCAATAGCGTCCAATATTGTAAATCTTATCATCTTTAAACAGAACTTTTACAAGTTCATGGCATAGCTGAGAAAAAACCAAGTTACTAAACTCTGCTTTTCTATTATTGTATATTTCAAAAAACTCTTTATACTCTTTATCACGTATACTTTTAAAAATCGGAGAAACAAAAGCAAACCAAAATCTCAAAAATGGTGCATTAAAAAGAATCTTATCTGAAACATATATATCTTCTGTACATCTTTCTAATTTTATAAAACCTTTATCACGAAGCTCTTCAACCAAATCCATGCCATCATCGAAAGAGAAACTTGCTCTTTTAAAACTAGAGTTTGTCCTTCTATCTCCCAAAGCACTTGCACTTAAAACCCTATGGTATTTTTCATCACCAGTTGTAAGTTTAGAAACGTCATTTCTTAAAAATTTATACTCTTTAAGTATATGCTTTTGAATTAGTTTGTCTAATGGCTCATCCATATTAAGCGTTATATCTAATCCACCAAAAACAGTAAAAAACTCTACTGCTATCTCCATATTTTTCGGGTTATTCCTTCTACAAAAGTCACTAAATTGCTTTTGTAGAGATTCTTTATGCGTTATATTCATAAACTTATTATAACATATATTATGATATAATTGAGACATTACATGTAAGGATATATATGAAATTTTTTATTGCAACAGACCACGCAGGAGTGGCAATTAAGCCAAATATTATTGAGATGCTAGAAAAAAGGGGTCATCAAGTTGTTGACTTAGGTCCTCAAAATGCTGATAGAGTAGACTATCCTGATTATGCACACAAAGTTTGTCTACATGTATTAACAGAACCAAATACACAAGGTATACTTATCTGTGGCTCAGGGATAGGTATGAGTCTAGCAGCCAATAAAAGCATAGGTATCAGAGCGGCACTCTGCCATGACGCCTACACTGCAAGTATGGCACGAGCACATAATGATGCAAATGTTCTTTGTTTTGGAGAGAGAATTGTTGGACTTGGGGTTGCTGAGTCTATCATAGATGCTTGGTGTAATGCAAGTTTCGAAGGTGGAAGACACGCTGAACGTGTAAAAAAGATCGAGCTCTAGTTATGTTGATAGAGTGGATTATAACAACAACTTTAGCTTCGCTTTGTGTTTACTTAACCATCATGGTTTTTTACTATAAAACACTTCTAAAAAAAGAGAAACTAGGTAGTGTTGTTGTTAAAAACACTTTAGGAGATGCAGAAGTTGTTATACGAAAATATCAAGTACAACTTCAACGTTCACTTGGAAATATTGACATACTAAGTGATGAACTTACAAAAGTCAAAAATGACTTAAAATCTCTTAGAACAAGGAACTCTCAATACCGTATGGAGAGCGACAAACTAAGACAGCAGATAAAAGAGCTACAAGGTAAGATAGAGGCCCTTCTTTAAATGGGTGTTGAAGTTATATCATATGGAGCATTTGGACTTTTTCTTATTATTGCTCTATATTTAAAATACAAATTATTCAATTAGGATTATATAATGAAAGAATTAAATCAAGGTGATAAAGATTATTTATTAAAAACTATTAGAGATGTTAAAGATTTTCCAAAACCTGGAATTATATTTAAAGATATTACAACTCTACTAGCTGATGAAAAAGCATATAGTTTTCTTATAGATCACTTAGCTGATAGATATGAAGATATGGATATAGATTTTATTGCAGGTATTGAAGCTCGTGGGTTTATATTTGGTGCTTCACTTGCAACTAAACTAAACTGCTCTTTTGTACCTATAAGAAAACCAGGGAAGCTTCCGTATACAACTATAAGTGAAAAATACTCTCTTGAGTATGGTGTTGATGAAGTTGAAATTCATATAGATGCTTTTAAAAGTAAGAAAGAAAATCCAAAAGTTCTACTAATAGATGACTTAATAGCAACTGGAGGAACTGCAACTGCTGCAGTAAACCTTATAAATAAAGCAGGAGCACAGTGTATAGAAGCTTGTTTTATTTTAAATCTTACTTTTTTACAAGGCGATGTAGAAATCAGAAAAAATACAAATGTATACTCTGTTTTAGAGGTTGATTGATGTATATCCCTAAAGCTTCGAAATTTGATCCTGATGATAATGGTCATTTTGGTATATTTGGAGGAAGATATGTTCCTGAAACTCTAATGCCAGTTCTACTTGAATTAAATGAAGAGTATAAAAAACTACGCTTCAGTAAAGAGTTTTGGAGTGAAGTTGACACATATCTTAAAGATTATGTTGGTCGACCTTCTGCATTGTACTATGCAAAAAATATCTCTGATGAACTTGGAGCAAAAATATACTTTAAAAGAGAAGACTTAAACCATACGGGAGCTCATAAAGTAAACAATACCATGGTCCAAGGACTAATAGCTAAAAAAATGGGTAAAAAAAGAGTCATTGCAGAGACTGGTGCTGGTCAACATGGCGTAGCAACTGCTACAGTTGCAGCTCTTTTAGGACTTGAATGTGAAGTATTTATGGGTGAAAAAGATGTTCAAAGACAAGAGCTTAATGTATTTCGTATGAAACTCCTTGGTGCAAAAGTTCACTCTGTTAAAAGCGGAAGTAAAACTCTTAAAGATGCTATGAATGAAGCTATACGCTACTGGGTAACAAATGCAAGAGATACATTTTATATCATTGGAACTGTTGCTGGTCCCCACCCCTACCCTATGATGGTACGTGATTTTCAAGCAATTATTGGTTATGAAGCAAAGGCACAGATTTTAGTAAAAGAGAATCGTTTACCAGATTATGTTATAGCTTGCATAGGTGGTGGTAGCAATGCTATTGGTGCTTTTAGTCACTTTTTAGAAGATGAAGGTGTAACTTGTATTGGTATTGAAGCTGGTGGACTTGGAGTGGAAACAGACAAACATGGTGCTAGTTTAGAAAAAGGAAGCCCTGGAGTCTTGCATGGGCAAATGAGTTATCTACTGCAAGATGATGATGGACAAATACTTGAAGCTCACTCAATTAGTGCTGGACTTGACTATCCAGGAATTGGTCCTGAGCACGCCTACCTAAAAGAGCTTAAAGCTGCACAATATGAAAATATAACAGATAAAGAGGCACTTGATGCTTTTGTATGGTTAAGTCAAAAAGAGGGATTAATCCCAGCATTTGAAAGTTCTCATGCAGTAGCATATCTTAAAAAAATGCCAAAAGAAAAATTGGAAAATTCTTTGATTATCGTAAATATTTCTGGTAGAGGTGACAAAGATATGATCCAGGCAAAAGAGATTTTGCACTTTAACGAAAATTAGCCAAAGGAATTTTTTGGAACAATTATTTTTACATTGGCTAATACAATATGGATATGTCATACTTTTTGTATGGAGTATTTTAGAAGGTGAAACAGGACTTGTTATGGCAGGAGTTTTAAGTCATACAGGTGATTTGAATTTGGGTATATCTATTATTGTTGCTGGATTGGGAGCTTTTACTGGAGATCAAATATATTTTTATATAGGCAGATATAATAAAAAATATATTATGAATTTTTTTAGAAGTCATAGAAG
>CAZIAJ010000074.1:0-8726 GCA_964537565.1 uncultured Sulfurospirillum sp. | reverse complement strand
ATATAAATTTGTAACATAAATATAATAATTCATACAAAATAAAATTATTTTACATGACGTTAAGCTAGTGAGTATTAGAATATAATTAGAAATTTAAAAGGAGTGTGTGATGGAGAAGCTTAAAAAAATTCTCAAAAGAAATTCTAATTCTATATCCGATGGCAATATCGAAGAACTTGATAGGAGAGGATTTTTTAAAAAAACTGGAGTATTTAGTGCTATAGCTGCTACGAGTATGATGGCTCCAAGTACATTAAAAGCAGTGGAAGATGACCCTGCAATCATGCATCATCCAAAATGGGGACAGTCATGGGGAGATCCTGTTACTAAAAACAGATATGGTATGCCTTCAGCTTATGAGCACAATAACACAAGAAGAAATACAAAACTTCTTGCTTCTGGTAATTACCGGGCATCTATTGCTGTTGCACCTATCCACGAGAGCGAGGGAATTATTACACCAAATGGACTGTTCTTCTCAAGATGCCATGGTGGTATAGCACATGTTGATCCAAATGAGTGGCGCTTGATGATAAATGGTTTGATAGATAAGCCTATAGTTCTAACATTAGACCAACTTAAACGTTATCCAAGAGTTACAAGAACACACTTTATTGAATGTCCTGCAAATGGAGGGCAAGAGTGGAGAAAACCACAGTATAATTCACTACAGTTTGCAAAAGGCTTTATGTCTTGTGCAGAGTGGACTGGTGTTTATATAAAAACTATTTTGAAAGATCTTGGTTTAAAACCAAATGCAAAATGGATGTTGGCAGAAGGTAGTGACAACTCAGAGATGGGAAGATCGGTTCCGATAGATAAAATTCTTGATGATGCTATGTTGGTTTGGGGGCAAAATGGTGAGGCTCTTAGGCCTGAACAAGGTTATCCTGTAAGGCTACTTCTTCCTGGTTGGGAAGGAAACCTTTGTGTAAAGTGGCTTAAAAGATTAGATTTTGCAGAAGAGCCATGGTACGCAAAAGAGGAAACATCAAAATATACTGCACTCAAACCAACAGGAAAGGCAGTGCAACATTTTTATGCCAATGAAGTAAACTCTACAGTTGTAACTCCATCTCCTGAAAAGCCATGGACAGAGTTAAACGAGGGTGATATGGTTGAGATAGAAGGACTTGCTTGGTCTGGAATGGGAACTATAAAAAGAGTTGATCTCTCTTTTGATGGTGGAAATAATTATGTTGAAGCAAATATAAAAGGTCTAGTTCTTCCAAAGTGCTGGACTAGATGGTCTTATATGTATAAAATTCCAAAAGGTTTTAAAAACAAAAATGGTAAGCAGATAATTCTTACTTCAAGAGCTATGGATGACTCTGGTTTTGTTCAACCTACTGTTGATCAGGAAACATTTGGATACGGTGTAGTAAAAAAAGATTATGGAAAAGATAGAAATAAAGGTATGGGGGTTGAATCTGTATATCACAGAAATGCTGTAGAATCCTGGGAAGTGACTGAAAATGGGGAGGTGAAACATGTTCAGATTAGAACAGTATAAAAAATTAACAGTTTCTATATTAACAATAACTGCTTTAGCAAGTGTAATTCAGGCTAAGGATGTTGACTCTATAGCTTATGATGGTTTTTGGGATGCAAAAAAAGATATTAGTGGTGGTGTATACTATCCCAATAAAGATGGAAAAACTGGACCATATCGTTTAAATCCACAAGTATTTCAAGATTCTGATGTTGCAAAGAAACAAGATGGTGTTAGAGGTAGCTATAACAATGGTAGAGTCCCTACAAAAAATGAGATAAATGCTTGGAATAAAGATATAAATGGACGAAATGAAGGTCTCCCTGATGGCTATGGATATGTAGATGAGGGTGAAGAGCTGTATGAGCAAAAATGTATAATGTGCCATGGAGATTTTGGAAGTGGAGGAGGAGGATATCCTGCTCTTTCTGCTGGAAAAGGAAGAGAGCTTCAAAGAACACTTAAAAACAATAGATGGTTAAATCCTACTGCTGAAGGACCAACAAGAGTATTTGGCTCATACTGGCCAGTAGCAAGTACAATGTTTTGGTACATTAGAGATGCAATGCCTCATACCAAATCAAAAACTTTGAGTAATGATGAAGTCTACTCTTTAGTAGCATATATGTTGTATATAAATGGTATGAAAGTAAATGGTGAGATTGTAAATGAGACATTTAAGCTAAATCGTGAAAAATTCTTAAAAATAGAGATGCCAAATAGATATGGTTTTGTTCCAGATATTGATGGTCCAAATGGACTTGAAAATGTAAGAAAATTTTATGAGAATCCAGATAACTATGGCGCTATAAGACTTAAAAAGGGCGAAGAGCCTTGTATGAGTAACTGCCAACAGACGGATAATATCGTAAGAGTTGATGGAGGTATAACAGATTTTGAGCCTCCTATGTCGGTTAAAAGAGATTTGCCAGAAGTGAAAAAAGATACAGCACATAAGGTAAGTTTTGATGTAAAAGCTGCATATGAAGCAAATTGTACTATGTGTCATGGAACAGGTGTTGCTCCAGCTGCTGGTGATAAAGCGGCATGGAAACCAATATTGGCAAAAGGATTGGCAGAGGTAATCAAAAATGGCTTAGAAGGTACAAACTTGGGCATGCCTGCTAAAGGTGGTTCATCACTTAGTGATGGTGAGTTTAAACAAGTCGTTGAATATATGTTAAAGTAACAGGAGAAATAAGATGAATAGAAGAAATTTTTTAAGCTTTGCAGGTGGTTTGGTGGCTTTATCGGTTATACCTATAAATATTCATGCTGAAGATTATAGAAAATTAAAACCTAAGGTTTGGACAGCACACAATATCGATGATGCTACAAAAGCTTTATATGGGATGAAAACACCTATTGAGAGTGATAAGATAAAAATAAAAGTTCCAAAGATAAACTCAAGTGGAGCGGCTGTGCCAATCAAATTTGAAACATCTTTAGATGCTAAAAGTGTAGCTCTATTTCAAGATGCAAATCCTGAGAGTGCAGTAGCTGTTTACGATGTTACTCCTTATGATGTAAAAAAGTATGAAGTAAAAATTAAAATGGCAAAAGACGGTGTGATTATGGTTTTGGTCGAAGGAACTGACGGCAATATTTATATGGCACAAGTGGCAACGAAAGTTGCAGCTGGTGGATGTGAAGGGTAAGCAATGGCAAATAAAATAACAGCTATAAAAATAAAGATAAAAGATGGTGTTGCGATTGCTAAGATGGCATTTTCTCACCCAATGTTGACATATGATCAAGCTAAAGCTAAAACAGGAAATCGTGAAGATTCAAATTTTATTACGCATATTACTGGGAAAGTTAAAAATGAGATTGTATTGGATGTCTCAACGAGTCAGTTTTTCTCGAAAAATCCAATTTTTAAGTTTCAATTTAGGTGTGATTCATTTAAAATTGGGAAAAAGTTATCTGGAAGAGAGCTTGACAATGGCGTAACTAGAGAAAAGTCTGAGTATGGTGATCTTCTTACAATTACAGCAGTAGATAGAAAAGGCAAGACCTATGAGAAAAGTGTTGAACTTGCTGCTAGAAAAAAGAGAAAGGGCTAATTATGAAAAAGAGAGTTTTTACAGCTTTAGTTTTTGCTTTGGCACTTCTGTTTAGTGGATGTGTGCAAGAAGTTTCTTCTTTGAGTGCTCAACCAACGAAAACAAGAGATGACATAAGGATTTTCACTGCAAATAATAGTGATGGAAAGATAACTGCAAAAAGTATAGAAAAAGCATTTGAAGCAAATGGATTTACTATAACTGGCGATAACAATATGAATATTGCATTTGAAAAAAGATTTGGTGGTGGAAAAGATTTCAAAGTCTATAGATTACTGTTTGTATATAACCCAAAGATTAGTACAAAAATCTTGAAAGATTATCCTGAGTTTGGTCTTTTAACGCCTCTGAGTACTTCTGTGTATTCTAAAGATGGTAGTAAAATGAGTATATCTTCTTTGAGCCTTACAGGCATGTCAAGAGTTTCAGGTGTACCAGCAGATAATCCAAATTTAATAGAGCTTCATGACAATATGACAAAAGCTTTAAAAGAGGCACTACCTAATGGAGAGTTTGAAAAGCTAAGTTACAAAATAGTAAGACCAGATGGACCACTTGTAACAAAATTTGCATTTGTTATGCCAAATGAAGATGGTGATATTGAAGATGCAAAAGATAGTTATCAAGAGACTATGGAGGGTGAAATTGAGTCTGCTGGTTTCATAATTGCAGGATTTACACCAATAAATGAAGATTTAATTGAAAATGGTATAAAAGATTATGATTTGTATGATGGATACTCTATCTGTAAACTAGAAGTTATTTATCCAGTTCATAAGAAGCATCCAGAAGTTGGAGCTTTAGCACCTTGTACAATGTACATGTATAAGAAAAAAGGTGATAAGTTTACTAGAATGGGATACCCATCAGTATATAACTGGATAATGTCTACAAACATATCAGATGATGAATCTCTTAATCCATTGATTGATGCACAAAATCTGCTTGAATCTGCTATTGATTCAACTATAGAATAATAGATAGGGACGTAAGTCCCTACCCTTTTTCAAACATTGTTTTATATAGTGCATCTGCCCAATGGTACTGTGCTTTTGCATTTTCAAGCCCCTCTTTACCTTTCCAGACTTCACTCATCTTAGGTGTAGCAAATCCAAATCTTTTTGTTTTTTTGTTGTATGCATACATAGAGTTGACAAATATTGCTCGTTCTGGTGACATGGTAACTGCTGAAAAGCATATGGTCGTTGGTGAGTGCCAAGGTTTTCTTGGATTGTTTGCAAGCTTATCTGCTATTAATTGTGCTACATATAACCCTTCTGTATTTGAAGTATTGCCTGATTTTGAAAATCCCATTGGTCTTGAATCGCCTGACACATAGATATTGTTATGACCTATTACTTCATAAGTAATGCCATCTATATTGCCTTCTAGTCTATTGAAAACACTATCTTTAGCAATCCCTACAGTTTCGAGTATTTTTGCTCCTCTGACGCGTGGATAAAAAGAGGCATCTTCAAATATAAACTCTTCAAATTCAGTCTCTATGGTTCTGCTTTCTAAATCTATATTTTCTATCTTTGAGTTTGGATGGTACTCTAAATAGTCTTTGTATAACTCTTCAAAAGCGGTATGAAAGCCATGTTCTTTTATAGTAATGTCATTGTTTTCATCAAGTAGTATTACTTTTGCTTTGAGTTTTCTGGATTTAAAAAAATCAGCAACAAGACATGCCCTTTCATAAGGAGCAGGAAGACACCTATAGTTTCCAGCAGGAACAGTCATAACAAAATTGCCTTCTTTAAAATCATGGATTTTCTTTTTTAGAGTTAAATGTTCATTCCCTGGTTTAAAGCCTGCTGGATACTCTTGCCTTAGCCTTCTTTGAAGCTCTATATCTTCAGTGATAGACGAGTAATCATAATCAATCCCTGGAGCAAAAACGATGTGGTCATACTCAATATCGCCTTTTGTTGTATGTAAAATATCTCTTTTTTTGTCCATGCCTATTGCAGTTGCATGAAAAAAGGTATAGTTGTTTTGCCTTGCTGCTTGTAGATAATCATGAGTAAGATACTCTAACGAAACTCTATCAACTAGCCATAGGTTACTCATGGGACATGATACAAATTGATTTTTATGTTCTACTAAAATAACTTCTGTATTGGGAGAAAACAGTTTTAAATGTTTTGCTATAGAGAGTCCAGACCAACCTCCCCCAACTATGACAACACGATTTGCTTTTTTGCTTGGTAAAAGAGCTTTTGAATTTTGTTTTTCAACTATTTTTTGTTCACTTGCATTAGCAGGTATGACTGCAGATGTAGCTAAAAGTACCGTTGTCTTTAAAATATCCCGTCTTGATATAGCCATATTATTACTCCAACACCTAAATAGGTAAAATTTTAACGATTTGATTTTGTTTCATATCGAGGCAAAATCATGAAGGCTAACTTGTTAATTCAAATGATTTTAACGAAAATATGGAGCAAAAGCAAATCGCCCAAAGGGAAGCTCTTAGAGGCATAAACTTCAGCATCAAAAACTTTTGAATTAACCAGTTAGTCCTGCAACTTTTTGTTATTAAATTTTACGCCTCTAAGGGCTTTTAAAAGTTTACCTATTTGGGTGGTGGAGTAATGAATTCCTTAAGAAGTTTTTATATATAATATTCAATGGAGAGTAACATAATGCTTAAAAAATTTATAAAACCTTTATTATTACTGTTTTCTTTTGCTATTCTCAATGCTAGTGATATTGATTTAGACAAGATTGTAGAAGTTGCTAAAGCTCAAAACAGGCAGATACTTATCTTTCATCATGTTCCTGGTTGTCCTTATTGTAAAACTATGCTTGATGAAAACTTTAAAGATAGTACGGTTTTAAAAGAGATAGATAAGAATTTTGTATATGTAGATGTATATACTGCAGATAAAGGAAGTATTAAATTTAGAGATTTTAAAGGCTCTCATAAAGAGTTCTCAGCATATATAGGTGCAGTTGTATATCCTTCAACTATATTTATGAATGGCGATGGAGAAGTAATCTATAGAGCGATTGGTTATAGAAATATAGATGAGTATCTTGCTGAGATGAAGTATGTATCTACAAAAAGTTATAAAACAATGGATATAGAATCTTATCTACAAAAATTAGAAATGGAAAATTTTTAAAATGGAATTTAAGCAAATAGAATCTGTTGACGATATATCAGGACTTATCTTAGAAGTATTTGATGTCAAGCTTGACATATCTGGAGGATGGGGGTATGATTATAAATCCCCTGTAGTGGTAAATAGTCTTGATATTCCTATAGACCAATTTTTGAATCTTTTTGCTAGTTTAAGAGCAAATATTGAGATGAATATGACTTTGGAAGAAGACGATAGATATGGTGGTATAAATGTACACTTCCTAGATGGGGAACAGTTTAGCATAGAAAACAAGACCTACGATCATGTAAGATTTGAAGTTACGGCTATGAAAGAGAAAGAGTATGCTAAAGTTATCCAAGAGTACAAAGATAACTATGGGAAAAACAGAGATTTTGATATGAATAAGCACTTCAAAAAAAGAGAAGAGTTAACAATAAAACTCATAGTAGATTTTTGGTTTGAAGGTTTACAGAAGTACTATTATAATGGGTAAAATTTTAGTTACTCAAAAGAATGAAAGGATTTATTTGAAATGAATATAGTTATAAAAATATTTTTATTGGTTGGCTTTTTATTAAGTGGAGTGAGCGCACAAAATAATATTAATGCTATGAAATTACCAGGAAATGTCAGTAAGATAGGACCACTTTCTAAGGCTTGGCTTTCAGCAGAATATACAGAAGTGATTTTATACCCACATACATTTATTAAAAAGATTGGCTCAAATGAAAATGATAAAAATGTAAAAGCAAAAAAAGTTCTAGTAAAAGCTTTATATGATGGAGAAAATTTGTCTTTACTTATTGAGTGGGAAGATAATACGATAAATGTTCAAGAAGATTGTTGTTCTCAAACACATCCAGATGGTTTTGCATTACAATTTCCTGTAGTTTACAATGATGTTAAAAAGTTGCCATATATAAATATGGGAAATAGAGATAGAGCAGTTATTGTACATTTACGAGAGGCAAAAGAGCAAAAGAAAGCTCTCTCTTTTTTGTCATTGCAAGAGTATTTTGAGACATATCAAAAACTAGATAAAGGCTCTTTAAAGAGTGATTATGGACGCGTTTTTATCTCTAATGGTTACCGTTTAGTAAATGAAATTAAAGATGATAATGCTCCAATCATGATGGATATGATTTATAAAGATGGCAGATGGAAAGCTACACTTTCAAGAGCGCTAAAGACGGAGTATCTGGATCTTACAAATGGAACATTTCCAGTTTCAATTGTTATTTGGGATGGAAATATGAGCAATGTTGAACGTGTTGAGTATATTAGTTCTTGGATAGGGGTAAAGCTATTTGGAACAAATGGTGGTGATGAGCTACAAGAGAATTTAAAAAGCCAAGGAGAAGGTGATATCGATAATGGAAAGAGGTTGGCAATGGAAAATTGTGTTGCATGTCATAGATTTGCAGATGCAAATATGGCACCAGAAAATATGGCACCAAACCTCTCTAATGTTGGAGGATATTCTATTGCTCAGTATATCAAGGAATCTATAGTTGATCCAAATGCTATAATAACACCGGGTTATAATCCAAGTGAACAATCAAATTTTCCTTGGTATAATATAGATGAAGCAGGTAATCATATCTCTACAATGCCTTCATACGATTGGATGGACGAGAAAAGTATAGAGGATTTGGTTACATATTTTAAAACATTAAAGGCTGAGATTGAATAAATTTATTAGTAGGAGTTTTCAATGAGTAGATTAGTTTTGATTATATTGTCAATATTTTTACCACCTTTAGCGGTATTTTTTAAAAAAGGGATTATGCCATCTTTTTGGATAAATCTTGTTTTGACACTTATCTTTTTTATTCCTGGTGTTGTTCATGCATTATGGGTTGTTACGAAAGATAGTAGTAGTTAAACAATTTGTTTACGGAGAAAAATTTACCTCGCCTTATAGTTGCAACACCAATAGTATTTGTACTACTTTTTGCATTGTTTATTATCTACTTTTTTATCAATTCTCAATATGGGAATTTTCAAAAAGAGAGTATGGAATTAGAAAAAGAGTATCTTTTTAAACAAAAAAAT
>CAZIAJ010000073.1:0-8792 GCA_964537565.1 uncultured Sulfurospirillum sp. | reverse complement strand
GTTGAAAAGTTTGGTGAGATTTTGATAAAAAGAAAAGTGTTTCAAGAAAATATTTCAAAAGAGGAAGTTTTGCAATATTTGAAAGATTACAATATAGATGAAAAACTTAGCAAGTTTTTCTTAAGTTATTTTGATAGGATAAAAGAGTAATTTGTTTTTAGAATTTTCAACAGCTGGTTTGATTATCGGCTTTATTTCTGGTTTTTTTGGTATAGGTGGTGGAACTCTTTTAGTTCCTACACTTTTGTATTTTGGTTTTACTATTAAACATGCTATAGGTGTTTCTGTTATGCAGATGGTGTTTAGTTCTGTATTTGGTTCGTATTTAAACTTGAAAAAGGGTAGCTTACAGATAAAAGATGGGATTATTCTTGGTTTTGGTGGATTTGTTGGAGCTCAAGGAAGTGGATTTTTAGTAAATCATCTCTCTTCTACTATATTATCAGCGATTTTTATTTTTTCTGTGTGTCTTGCAATATTGAAGTTTTTTAAATCTTCAGCAGAGTCAAATTTACCTGAAGTTAAGTCAAAATTTTTACTATTTTTGGTAGGGCTATTTGTTGGGTTAATAGCTATTAGTGTTGGTATTGGTGGAGGACTTTTTTTAACTCCAATACTGGTTGGCTTTATGAATTATGATATAAAAAAAGCAATTTCAATGAGTCTGTTTTTTATAATATTTTCTTCTGTATCAGGATTTATAAGTCTTTCACAGTTTGGGTTTATAGATTATGGAGTTGGACTTATCGTTGGTATTAGTTCTCTTTTAGGTGTATTCATAGGTATAAAACTATCACAAAATTTAGATAAAAAGAGACATAAAGCATTACTTTTAGGGCTCTATTTTGTTATTTTAGCAATGACAATCAATAAATTGTATTTTTAGGAAGTAAATTGGGTAAGATAAAAATAATTGGGGCAAATGAAAATAATTTAAAAAATATAAATTTGGAAATCCCAAAAAATAGATTGGTAGTATTTACGGGGCTTAGTGGAAGTGGAAAATCGACCTTGGCTTTTGATACACTTTATGCAGAAGGACAAAGACGTTATATTGAGTCTCTATCTTCTTATGCAAGACAGTTTCTAGATAGGGTAGGTAAGCCAGACGTAGAGCGTATAGAAGGACTTACTCCTGCAATAGCAATAGACCAAAAAACAACAAGTAAAAATCCTCGCTCAACGGTAGGAACTATAACAGAGATATATGATTATATGCGACTTCTTTTTGCTCGTGTTGGGAAACAGCATTGCCATAAGTGTGGTAAACCAATATCTCAGATGAGTGGAGCAGATATAATTGGAGAAGTTTTAAAGTTACCAGAGGGTACAAAGCTTGTAATTATGAGTCCATTAGTTCGTGAAAAAAAAGGAAGTTTCGCCGATATGATAGAGTCACTTCGTCATAAAGGTTATGTAAGAGCTATGATAGATGGAGTTATGGTTAGGCTTGATGAAGAGGTTGAACTTAGCAAAACAAAAAAACATACTATAAAAGTAGTTATAGATAGAGTTGTATTAAAACAAGACAATAAAGAGAGAATAGCGAGTGATATAGAAAAATCTTTAGGTGAGAGTTATGGAGAGGTTGAGTTAGATATATTGAACCATGAAGAAGTAGGATTAGAGAGCTCACACATACACTACTCAGAGCATTTAGCATGTTTTGATTGCAAGATAAGTTTTGAGCCACTAGAGCCTCTTAGTTTTTCGTTCAATTCTCCCAAAGGGGCTTGTCCTGTTTGTGATGGGCTGGGTATTCGCTATACTCTTGATTTAACTAAGATAATAGATCAACACAAAAGTGTAGATGATGGAGCTATCAAACTCTTTTATGGCTTCAATAAAGGTTACTATGCAAAGTTTTTAAAAGGCTACTGTAAAGCTGCAATGATAGATATAACAAAACCATTTGAAGAGTTGGAGGAACATGAAAAAAAAGGGATACTTCATGGTGGTGTAGATGATGCAAAGTTTACTTGGAAACGTCACTCTCTTACAAGAAAATGGGAAGGTGTTGTAAAGATAGCTTATGACATGCTCAAAGATGAAAAAGAGTTGGGTGATTATATGAGTGAAAAGAGTTGTGATAGATGTGGTGCTCATAGGTTAAAACAAGAGAGTTTAGCAGTATACGTTGCACAAAGAAATATAGGTGATATTTTAGATATGCCTATAGATAAAACATTAGAATTTTTTCAAGATAATAAAAATTTCGATTATATGAGTGAACAACAACATCTTATAGCCGCTTCAGTTTTAAAAGAGATAAGAGAAAGACTTTTTTTCTTGTTTGATGTTGGGCTTGGATATATAACTTTAGGAAGAGATGCAAGGACGATTAGTGGTGGAGAAGCTCAAAGAATTCGTATTGCTTCACAGATAGGTAGTGGTTTAACTGGTGTTATGTATGTCCTTGATGAGCCAAGTATTGGTCTGCATGAGAGAGATACTTTAAGACTTATACGAACCCTTAGAAACCTACAAAAAAAAGGCAATAGCGTTATAGTTGTTGAACATGATAAAGAGACTATAGAAGCAGCTGATTTTATAGTAGATATTGGACCAAATGCTGGTAAATTTGGTGGAGAGATAGTTTTTGCTGGAACACTTGAAGAGCTTAAAAGTAGTGGAACTTTAACAGCAGACTATCTTAGTGGTAAAAAAACTATAGATTATAAAGAGCAGAGGGAACAAAAAGAGTGGATAGAACTTAGCAATGTAAGTGTAAATAATATAAAAGATGTACATGTAAAGATACCTTTACGAAATCTTGTTGGTATTACAGGGGTAAGTGGTAGTGGAAAAAGTTCACTTATACTTCAAACACTTTTACCAGTTGCAAAAGAGCTTTTAAACCGTGCTAGAAAAGTAAAAAAAGTAGATGGTGTAGAGTGTGATGGTCTTGAAAACCTAGACAAAGTAATATACCTCGATCAAAGCCCAATAGGAAGAACTCCAAGAAGTAATCCTGCAACGTATACAGGGATCATGGATGAAATAAGAACACTTTTTAGCAAAACTAAAGAGGCGATGCTAAGAGGTTATAAGATAGGACGTTTTAGTTTCAATGTTAAAGGTGGTAGGTGTGAAAAGTGTCAAGGTGAAGGGGAAATAAAGATAGAGATGCACTTTTTACCAGATATTATGGTTAAATGTGATTCATGTAAAGGTGCTCGTTATAATCCTCAAACTTTAGAGATAAAATATAAAAGCAAATCAATTTCTGATGTACTTGGAATGAGTATAGATGAAGCATTAGAGTTTTTTAAAGCTATACCAAAGATAAACCAAAAGCTTCAAACTCTTAGTGATGTTGGACTTGGTTATATCACACTTGGGCAAAATGCAGTAACTCTTAGTGGTGGAGAAGCACAGCGTATAAAATTAGGAAAAGAGTTAAGTAAACGTGATACTGGAAATACTCTTTATATCTTAGATGAACCTACAACAGGTTTACACTTTGCAGATGTTGATAGACTTACAAAAGTACTTCATCATTTAACAGATTTGGGAAATTCTGTACTTGTTATAGAACACAATATGGACATTATTAAAAACTGTGATTATCTTATAGATATGGGGCCAGATGGAGGAAGTTATGGAGGTCAAATAGTTGACTTTGGAACTCCTTTACATGTAGCTACAAATTATAAAAAAAGTGGAAGTTATACCGGAGAGTATTTGGCAAAAGAGATTGGTTTAAACCAAAATTTGATAAAATAAATAAAAACGCATAAGAGGCAAAAATATGTTAGATAATATAACAGAGAGAATCAAAACTTTACCACCGTTACCAAAAAGTTTTCATGAGATAAATGCAATTTGTTCAGATGAAAATGGTACTATAAATCAGCTGGCTAAAGTAATAGAGAGTGATCCTATGCTTGTAGCAAACTTGTTAAAAGTTGCAAACTCTCCACTATATAGTTTTAGACGTGAAATAAGAAGTGTGCTTCAAGCAATCTCTCTTTTTGGTATGTCAACTACAAGAGCGTTAACTACTGATATATCTATTAAAAAACTTTTAAATGTTGATATTGAGCCTTATGGTATTGTTCCAGAGGATTTTGTTCAGATTTCTGCTTTACAGAGCCGTTTGATGAGAGAGTGGTATATAAATGTGGATAAGAAAAAACTTGATATTTTATTTCTTTCTGCACTTCTTCAAGAGACTGGGAAAATTCTTATTGCTGATGAGATAGTAAAAAATGATGAGGTTATGCCTTTTAAATCAGAGATAGAAACAGCAGTTAATATAGCTCAAGTAGAAAAATCTTTTGTAGGAGCTACAACAGCAGAAATCACAGCTAAGATATTTGAGCATTGGGGATTTGATGAGATGATGGTAGAAGCTATCGCTTTTGCTGATAATATAGATGATGCACCTGAACATATACGAGAGTATTCTGTAGCACTTAAAATCGTAAAAACAGCAGTCCCTATGAATGCGCCACTTACTGAAAGGAGCGTAACAATCTCACTAAATTTAATAGAAAAAGAGGGTTACAACGAAGCAGTTTTTGCAGATGCTGTAGAAAAAACAATAGAAAATTTATAATGAAAACTTTAACAATAATAGACACTTTTGGATTTTTCTTTAGAAACTTTTATGCACTTCCAAACTTAAGAAACAAAGATGGCTTTCCAACAGGGCTTATAACAGGCTTTGCTAATTTTATATATACATTAAAAGAAGAACATAAAACAGATTATATACTTTTTGCTCTTGATGCAAAAGGAAAAAACTTTCGTCATGAGATTGACTCTAATTACAAGGCAAATCGCTCACCAGCACCAGAAGACTTAAAAACTCAATTACCTGTTGCAATTAATTGGATAGATAAGATGGGTTTTAAAAGTTTTTCTAAAGAGGGTTTTGAAGCTGATGATGTTATTGCAGCAGCTGTAAGATTTGCAAAAGAGCATGATATAAAAGTAAATATTGTAAGTCATGATAAAGACCTTTATCAGCTTATTGAAGATGATAAAGTAGTTATTTATGACCCTATAAAAAAACTAGAGATAGATAGCCAAAAATGTTTTGAAAAGTTTGGTGTTTATCCTGAGAGAGTAGGTGACTATCTTGCTATCGTAGGAGATGCTGCTGATAATGTTCCAGGAGTTAAAGGTATAGGTGCAAAGGGTGCAAAAAAACTTATAGAGGAGTTTGGAGATGTGCAAAGTATATATGAAAATATAGAAAATGTAGCCAACCCAAGAGCAAAAAAACTTCTTGAAGAGAGTCGAGAAAATGCATTTTTAAGTAAAAAACTTGTTCGACTTGATGATAGTTTAGATATATCTGACAAGTTTGAGAGTTTTCATTTTCCAAAAAATCAGCCTTTAGAAAAGATAGTAGATGAGTTAGAAAAGTATGATTTAAAAGGAATACTGTCACGTTTAAAATATACTGTAAAACCTCAAGAAAAAAAAGATATATGTATATTTGAGCCAATTTTATTAGATACAAAAGAAAAACTTTTTGATGTGGTAGATCGGCTTACATGTGAAGATATAGTTGCATTTGATACTGAAACAACAGGACTTGATGTGAAAGTAGCGAAGATAGTTGGTTTTTCTTTTGCTATGAATAATAAAGAAGCTTACTATACTCCAATAGCTCATAATTATCTAGGAGTTGGTAATCAAATCAGTTTTAATGATGCACAAAAAGCGATAGAAAAAATCTTTACATGTAGAGTTGTGGGACAAAACTTAAAATACGATTTTGCCATAGTAAAACAGAATTTTAATTCTTTACATGTAGAGCACTTTAGCGATACTATGGTTTTAGCATGGTTACTAAATCCAGAACTACGAGCAGGACTTGATGCACTTGCAAAACGATTTTTTGATTATGAAATGGTAAAGTTTAAAAGTGTTGTTCCAAAAGGTGAAGATTTTAGTGCAGTTAATCTTGAAGATGCTTGTAAGTATGCAAGTGAAGATGCTTGGATGACATATAAACTTTATGACAAACTTTGTGAAGTAATTGATCCAAAACTCTTAAGTCTTGCAAAACAGATTGAGTTTCCTTTTATAAAAACTCTTTTAGAGATGGAAGAAGAGGGTATAAAGGTAGATGTTTCTTATTTTAAAACCTTGGAGAGTAAAACAAATAGTGCGATAGAGATACTAAAAAAAGAGATATTTGATTTGAGTGGAAGTGAGTTTAATCTCAATTCCCCAAAACAGTTGGGTGTAGTTTTATTTGAACAGCTTGAACTTCCTGTTATAAAAAAGACAAAAACAGGATATAGTACAGATGAGAGTGTTTTAACAAAGCTTTTAGATGAACATGAAGTTATATCTAAACTTTTGGAGTATCGAGAGTTGGCAAAGCTTCAATCTACTTATATAAAACCACTTTTAAAATTAGGGGAGAGTTCTTTATCCAATCGTATTCATACCTCTTTTTTACAAACTGGTACTGCAACAGGTCGATTAAGTTCAAAAGATCCAAATCTTCAAAATATACCAACAAGAACAAAATTAGGGCGTGAAGTAAGAGATGGATTTGTTGCAAGTGAAGGCTACAGTTTTGTTGGTATTGACTACTCGCAGATTGAGCTTAGACTTTTGGCTCATTATAGTGAAGACAAAGAGCTATTAGATGCGTTTAATAATGATTTGGATATACATACACAAACAGCAATTAAGCTTTTTGGAGAAGATGAAGCTAAAAGTAAACGTGGTATTGCAAAAAGCATAAACTTTGGACTTTTGTATGGAATGGGTGCGAGAAAACTTTCTCAAACTTTAGGCATAAGTCAAGCAGAAGCAAAAGGCTATATAGAAAGCTACTTCAAATCTTTTTCAACAGTTAAAGAGTACCTAAAAAGTATAAGTGATAGTGCAAAAGAGTTAGGTTTTGTGGATACTCTTTTAGGACGAAGACGATATTTTGATTGGGAAAATGCAAATGGAATGCAGATACCAATGTATGAGAGAGAGGCTGTTAATACTCGTTTTCAAGGAAGTGCATCAGATTTGATAAAACTCTCAATGTTAAAAATTCAAAATGAGCTTTTAGATGAAGACTCAAAAATGTTATTACAAATCCATGATGAGCTTATTTTTGAAGTTAAAGAAGATTATGCAGATGAGTTTGCACAAAAAGCAGCTAATATTATGAAAAAGATATATGATTTAAAAGTCAAATTAGATGTGAGCATAAGTATAGGCAAAAATTGGGGTGAATTAAAATAATGAGTTAGTTTTGAACTCCATAATTGGAGTTAATGTTACAAGGAAAGTAGATTTTCTTTTATCTGTTTTATGGATATGTTTCCATCTTTATTAAGTGGAACACTTCCAAAGTTTTCTTTGTTTTCTAAGTCCAATATGTAGAGTATTTTGTTGTTTTGATTTAATAATAGAAAATTTTTTAGAGGAAAAGATGCTTCACCATTTTTATAATCTATCATTTTTGAATCTTCGTCATCCATATCAAATGAACCAATAAGTTTTAAAGATGGGCTTGTTTTGAAGTTGTTGCCAAATATAGATATGTAATTTCCATTTCCCCATCTTATATTGATAGGATTTTGTACCTTTTGACAGATAACATAATGTTTTGTTTTTTTGTCACTTGCTAAATCAAGATGAGTATTTTGTAACTCATCTAAACTATAAGCAAAGGATACAATTTTACCAAGTTCATAATCATCTACTACTTCTAAGTTTGATGTCCAAAAAGTCAATTCTTCACTATTCTTTACATCTGGAAGAGCACTTAAGTATTCTTTTTTTATAAATACTCGATTATTGTTAGGTGATTTTAAAGCTGTATTGGTTGAGAGCGAAAGCAAGTCTTTTTCTCTTGGCAAGCGCCAAACATTGTAACCATCGATAGAAAGATAATCACAATGCTCTTCTGCCTCTTTGAGAGTATATTTTTTACTTGATATAGTTGCTTCAAACTTAGAATTTCTATATTTCTCTGTAAGTTTTAAAATACGGCTTTGTATATAAGAGATCAGCGGATAACTGGTATTTAAAAGTCTTTGGTCTTCTTCATTTTCCAATAAAACAGCAGGTTGGATTTTAAATGTGTCATCAATACTAAACTGTTCATATATAGAAACTTTGTTGTTATGTGAGTATGTATATTCTATTGTTTGTTTCGTTCCATCATAGAAATTTATTTTTTTCATCAGAGGTTTTAAGTCATCCAAGCGAAATGTTGTTTCTTGTGCCCAAACTGGCAAATCTTTTTGACTTAGAAAAATCATAACGCTTGATGAGTAAGAAGTTGTTTTTTTGGGAGATAATATATAGTAAAAAGTTAGTTTTTCATTGTTTGTGTTGTAAATTATTTCATAACTGTTGTTTTCTTCCATATATATTGTGGGCTTTATATTTTTAGGAATGATGTTTACTACTTTTTGTACATCTTGATTGTTTTGTATGTAGTTGCTATGAAAGTCTAAGACCTCTTTATTAGTTTTAAATAAGATAATCGTTTTCTCTGGTTTTTTTATTTTATGTTGAGTTGCTTTTGTCATTTTTTTACCCATTTGGGATAGGCTCTCTAGTCCTGAAAAATCTAAATTTATGATTGAGCTTCCCCATAGTGGAAGGGTGATAATTGAATAAAGTATAAATAAGTTCAAGATTTTATTTTGTGATATTCTCATTTAGTACTTGTTCTTTACACACATAGCTAGATTACCATTACTTTTAAAGTCAGTATGAATACGACCACTACTAAATAGTACTCTAAAAGCATATTTATAATTATGTGATTTATTTGTCCATATAGAAAATATGTGAGAAGTATTTGTATT
>CAZIAJ010000072.1:0-8797 GCA_964537565.1 uncultured Sulfurospirillum sp. | reverse complement strand
CTTTCTTTATTTGATGCAGTATTTATTTTTATCTTTGATATCAACCACATAGCATCAAGTACACCATTTTTTGCAGCATCTACAAGCCAATAATACCCTTGCTTAACATCTTCTTGTGTACCTTTGCCTTTAAAATATGCTAAGGCAAGGCTATATTTTGCATCATTATCGCCATTTTTTACTTTTCTTAGTGTTATATTAAATTGTTCTATATCTTCTAATATACCTGCATTTAAAAAGATAGCTGACACTAAAATTAAAAAAAGTTTTTTCATAAATCACCATATTTACTATCAACATTAAAAAACTCTCTAGACAACATCAAAATATCACTCAATTCCATCACTACTATGACTACTTAAAATTGCTATTATCATTTATTTAACTTAAAATATACACGATATACTCTTTTTAACCAGTAACTGTATCTATCCATTTTATAGAACACCCTTGTGAATTTATCTGAATAGATGGTGTAGATTGTTTTCCAAATAAAGATATAACAGCTTCTCTTAAATCTTCTTCTTTTACACTTTTTGGATCATGTAGACTATCATCAAGTCTTCCATGGTAGTAAAGCTTTCCAACCTCATCAAATAAAAATATATCTGGCGTGCAAACAGCACCAAGAGATTTTGAAACTCTTTGTTCACTATCTACAAGATAAGGAAAACTCAAATTAAACTCTTTAATCTTATCAATCATATGTGCTGGGCTATCTTCTGGGTAATTTGGATGTATATTTGGATTAATTGCAACTGTATTAATATCTAATTTTTTAGCAAACTCACTAATCTCTTCCAAACGTTCCCAAAGAGCATTTGAGTAAGGACAATGGTTACACATTACTGCTATAATCATTCCACCTTTTCCAAAACTCTTTTTTGAATCAAACTCTTCTCCATAAGCATCTAATATTTTAAAATGTTCTAACTCTTTACCTAACTCAACATTAGCTGACTTCATTAATGCCATCTATTATCCTTTCTACAACTAAACTAATTTTATCTACTGAGCTCAAATCACACTCTTCTCTTAAAGAGTGAGGAAATCTTATAGTAGGTCCTATAGCTACAGCTTCAATCTCTTTCTTTTGTGTTTGTATAAGTATACCACACTCCAAACCAGCATGAATAGCACGAAAACTTGCATTTTCATAAACCTTAAGCATCTCTTTTTTCACACTATTTGCAAACTTACCGACATTTGGTACCCAAGGCTCATGTCCACCACTTTGACTTGTTTCACATCCTATAAGTTGAAAAAATGACTCTGTTTCATCTGCTACTGCAATTAAATCTTCATTTTTCATAGCTCTTGTAGAACATATTATATTTAAAACACTATCTTCTTCGCGTAAAACACCGAGGTTTACACTTGTTGAAGGTGTATTAAAATCTTTATTAAATCCTCTTACTCCTTGAGCAAAAGCATCAATCGCTTTAATAAGTGTTTTACCATCTTTTATATACTCTCTTTTATACTCAATTTTTTTTACATGTAAAGCACTATTTGAGAACTTTAACTCTTTAGATGTTGCTACAATTGCCTTAGCACTTTTTGGAATAGAGTTTCTATACTCTCCACCTTCAATATATAAAAATTTTAAATCATGTTTCACTAACTCTTTTGCAAAAACTTTAATAGCAGAATCTATCCCTTTATCTATATCAACACCAGAGTGTCCACCTGGTAAATCTTTTATACTAACTTCATATACAAGCTCATCATCATTTAAAGGAAGATATTCTAATGAAAATTTAGATATAACTTCTATACCTCCAGCACAACCAACATATATATCACAAGCCTCTTCACCATCTAGATTTAAAAGTTTATCTGATGACAACTCTAACTCAAGATTTGTTGCTCCTATCAATCCTACTTCTTCATCATTTGTAAAAAGACACTCTAAGTTATCAAACTTCTCCATACAGTAAAACATGATTGCCATACCCATGCCATTATCTGCACCAAGAGTTGAATTTTTAGCTTTTAAAATTCCATCTTTTTCAAACAGTTCTATATTGTCAAAATCACCAACACATACCATATCATAATGTGATTGCAAACAAACTTTTGGTTTACCTTTTTGGCACAATATATTGCCACTTTTATCGCAATGAGTGCTATAATCTAAGCCTTTTGCTATCTCTACTATCTTATCTCTCATCTTCTGTGTTTTAAAACTACATCTTGGTGTTGCAGTTATAATTTTAAAATAATCTAATACTTGCATATTTATCCTTCTTTAACTAATTTAATGATATTATAATTCTCATGAAACAAATATTAATCCTTAGCTTACCCCTTTTATTTAGTGGTTGCCTTTATGTTAATGATAGAGGTATAGATACACATTATTATAATGATTGCAAAGAGTACTATGATAGTATGGGTATATATCATAAAACATGTGATGAAAACCTCATTGAGTATAAAGATGTAAAAAACAAAGCAAAAGAAATAGTAAATAAAGTAACAGATGAATTTAAATAGCGTAAGATATGAAAAAAGTAAATGCTTTGAGTGGAAAGACAACAAAGTACGAAAAGCCATAGTAGACAATCTTCCTGATATAGACAATTGTACATTAGAGTTACAAGACAAAGTAACTATTACATGTAAAAATATAAGTGATGAAAACAAAGATAAAATTCATCAAAGCGCTTTAGGACTTCGCCCATGGAGGAAAGGACCTTTTCAAGTTTTTGATACTTTTATAAATACAGAGTGGAAAAGTTTTATCAAATACAATCTTATAAGGCCTCACTTTAACTTAAAAGATAAAATAGTAGGTGACATTGGATGTAGTAATGGATACTATCTATTTCGTATGCTTGAAGACGAACCAAAGAAAATAGTAGGTTTTGATCCTAGTGCCATTTGTAAAATGCAATTTGATTTTATAAACCATTTTGCAAAAACAGATATAAAGTTTGAACTTTTAGGGGTTGAACACCTACCTTTTTATGAACATAAATTTGATATACTTTTTTGCCTTGGAGTACTGTATCATAGACCAAATCCAGTCAATACACTCAAAGAGTTATGGAGCGCCTTAAATAAAAATGGAGAGATTATTTTAGATACATTTATGATAGATGGTGATGACCCTTATGCCCTATGTCCAGGACGAACTTACTCTAAAATACCAAATATCTACTTTGTACCAACAATTAAAGCTTTACAAAACTGGAGTGAAAAAGCAAAATTTAGCTCATTTGAAGTGCTTGAAATCAAAAAAACAGATACAAACGAACAAAGACGAACAGACTGGATACTAGGAGAGAGTCTAGGAGATTTCTTAGATCCAAACAATCAAGATATAACAGTAGAAGGTTATCCAGCACCAAAACGAGTTTACGTTAAACTTAAAAAATAATTTACCGATATAGATATATAACTAGCTTAGGATGGAATAATGGCAGAAGATGTCGTACAAGAAATAAATATAGAAAATGATAATACTGAAGAAGATTTTAGTAATGCCTTCACAGATGAAGATGAAAGTGAATCTCTAGATAATATAGATCAAAAAAAAGAAGATTTAAAAACTCACGATAAGATACGTACAAATCTATGTGGTACTATTATTAAGCTTGATTCTGGTTACTCAAAAACAACACTGCAAACTACAAAAGAGATGGTTTTAGATGATTTAGGACTTATCCATAGTGGATTTATATATGGAGCAGCTGACTATGCTGCTGCAGTTGCTGTCAATGAACCCAATATAATCATAATAGGCTCTCGTTCAAGTTTTTTAGCACCTGCAAAATTAGATGATTTGATTGAATACGAAGCTAAAGCCAAATTTGAAGATAGTAGAAAAAGAGAGATAAAAGTAACGGCACACATAAATGAGATAAAAGTTTATGAAGGAATCTTTCATGCTGTTGTATTAGAAAAACATATATTTAAAACTAAAATAAAAAATGTTGATCGCTCTTATTCTTAACTAATCTTAGATACTAAATCATATTGAGCCACATTGGAAGTGTTCTTTGTTCTGTTTTAACATTTGTTGGTTCTCCATGTCCTGTGTAAATTGTCCAATTTTCTTCTAGATGTAAAAACTTTTCTATACTTTCTCTCATATCATCAGGATTACTATATGGAAAATCAACTCTACCAATAGAGCCTTTAAACACAAAGTCACCACTAAAAAAAGTTTCTCCTATAAGAATAGCACTACATCCTGGAGTATGTCCTGGAAAGTGAAGATACTTTACTCTAACACCATCTATATCAAACTCTTGATCACCCATTACCAATATATCGGCTTGACTTGGCGGTGTACCTTGTCCGAAAGGATCATCTTTTAACATAAATTCATCATCTTTTGGAACATAAATTGGTATATTTAATTTCTCTTTTAGTTCTTTATTTGACCAAACATGATCAAAATGCCCATGAGTATTCAATATAGCAACTGGATTTTTTGTATTTTTCATAACCCAATCTGTAGCATCGACACCTGGATCAATAATAAACTCTTTTCCATCTACCTCTACAATATAACAATTTGTTTGATACATTCCCATAGGCTTATAGTTTATATTCATTTTATTCTCCATTTTAAAACTATTTTCATTATATCAAAATTGTAAAAACAATTAATCTTAAATAATTCCATTACTATTAAAAGAAAAATTTAATATTTTCTTTAGTATACTACAACCAATGAAAAAATATATTCTTATAGAAAAGTATCTTACAAAGTTTTTAAAAGATGAAGTCCATAAAACAGGTCTTAAAAATGCAGTAATTGGGCTTAGTGGAGGAATCGACTCTGCAGTAGTTGCTGTTCTTGCACAACGTGCTTTTGGAAATAATTTTTTAGCCGTTATGCTTCCAAGTAATAACTCATCTCAAAGTAGTTTTAACGATGCTTATGAACTATGTAAAAAATTTAATATTAAAAACAGTTCTGTACACATAGGAAACTTAGTAGAAAACTACTTTAAAAATCAAGAAAAAACAAACTTAAGAGTAGGTAATTTTAGCGCTAGAATGAGAATGTCAATACTCTATGATATATCTGCACAAAATTCAGCACTAGTTCTTGGAACAAGTAATAAAAGCGAACTTCTTTTAGGATATGGAACTATGTTTGGTGATTTAGCAAGTGCTATCAATCCAATAGGAGATATGTATAAAACAGAAGTGTTTGAATTTGCAGAACACTTAGGAGTTCCTGAGTCAATTATAAAAAAACCTCCTACTGCAGATTTATGGGAAGGACAAAGTGATGAGGAAGATTTGGGTTTTACCTATGCCCAGCTTGATAAAGCACTAAAAGCTTTTGTAGATGATAGATTAAGCAAAGATGAGTTACTAGAAAATAAATTTAACTCAGAGTTAGTAGAACTTATAACGACTAAAATTTATCAGAACCAATTTAAAAGAAAACTACCAATAATAGCAAAACTAGGGAACAGAACAATCGGTCATGATTTTTTGTACCCACGAGATATAAAACAATAGGAGATTAGATGAAAGAGATTCCATTTTATAAACCATCAATTGACAATAGTGAAAAAAAACTTATCAATGAAGTCTTGGAGTTTAGTGAAACTTCAAAAATAGAAGATTTGGAAAAAAACTTTTCAAAATACATAGGATGTGAATACTCAGTATCTACATGTAATGGAACTGCTGCTATGCACTTAGCTATGTGTGCACTTGATCTTAAGCGTGGAGATAAGATAATATGTTCTGTAAACTCTTTTCCATCAGTAGCAGAAGTTGTTCGACACTTTGATGCTGAACCAATTTTTGTAGATATTGATAAAGATGATTTCAATATGGATGTAAAAGAACTCGAAAAAGTACTAGACAAAAGTAATCATAAAAAACTAAAAGCTATATTTGTTACTCATGTAGCTGGACAGGTTGCAAATCTAGATAAGATTTATGAACTTGCAAACATATATGGTGTAAAAGTAGTTGAAGATGCTTCTCAAGCACTTGGCGCTACATATAAAGGTACAAAAATAGGAACAACAGGTTCTGATATAACTACATTTAGATTTTCACCACAAATGAAAAATGCAATTGCAAGTGCTGGAATCATGGCTACTAACAATGAAGAGTTAATGGAGAGAGCAAAACTACTTAGAAATCATGCTATTGTGAGTGATGGTTGGGATAGATACGGAAACCTTGGTTATGTATACGATGTAGTAGATATTGGTTTAAAATACGATCTAAATGAGTTAAATGCTGCTTACTCTGTAGCACAACTAAAAAAGAATGATGCTTTTATAAAAAGAAGAGTAGAAATTGCTTCTATATATGATAAAGAATTAAAAGATTGTCCTCATATCTCAACACCAATAAAAAAGAATGACCATATATATAACGAATATATCATCAAAGTAGATAAAAATAGAGATAGTTTTGCAAAAGAGTTAAGAGAAAGAGGTATATTTACTGCTCTTCATTTTATCCCTCTTCATCTATTGAGCTATTATAAACACAAATACAATTTAAGAGTAAATGATTTTCCTAATGCACTTACTAATTATCAACAAATTTTATCTCTTCCTATTTATACAGGATTAACAGATAAAGAAATATATTATATATGTGAACAGATAAGAGAGATTGCTAAACACCGTGTTTAACAAACAAAGCTTTATATTTTGGGTGGAAGAGTATCTTTTCCACCCTACCTCTAAAATACAATTTTTTCTGTCATTTATACTCTATCCTTTTAGTATTGTTTACTCCATTATAGTTTTAAGTAAACGTCTATTTTCTAAAGTAGTGAAACCCCCTATTCCTGTTGTAAGTATTGGAAATCTTACTATTGGAGGAAGTGGTAAAACTCCCTTTCTTATATCTTTAGCTAAAAATTATAAAGATATTGCTATAGTCCTAAGAGGATATGGAAGAAGTTCAACTGGTTTACATGTAATCACTAAAAATACAAATATAGAGACAAGTGGTGATGAAGCTATGCTTTATGCTATATCACTTCCAAATGCAACTGTAATAGTGAGTGAAAATAGACTAGAAGCGATAGAGTATGCAAATAAACTTAAGTTAAAATCTGTTTTTTTGGATGATGGTTTTTCAAAATCATTTATAGAAAAATTTGATATACTTATTCGCCCAAATCCTGAACCAAAATTCAACTTCACACTTCCTAGTGGAGCATATAGAGAACCAAAATTTTTATATAAAAATGCAGATTTAGTTATAGAAGAAAATGTAGACTTTAAAAGAGAAGTAACTATAAAAAATCCAACAAAAAATATGATTTTAATAACAGCTATATCCAAACCAAAAAGACTAGATAAATATCTACCAGATAATGTAGTAGCCAAAATATACTTTATAGACCATTATATGTATACAAAAACAGAACTTCAAGAACTTGTAAAAAAACATAATGCTACATCTATTTTAACAACACAAAAAGATATGGTCAAAATGCAAAAGTTTGGACTTCCTCTATCTATACTAGATTTACATGTAGATATAAATTCTCATATAGAAGATAAAGTAAACACATTTTTAGCAAATTTTAGATAAAATGCCCTTTTTATAAAGGACTAAATTGTGGAAAAAAAAATTCAACAAGTAAAAACTCTATTAGATGCTTTACCATATATAAAAACATTTAAGAAAAAAACTATTGTTATAAAATACGGTGGTTCAGCACAAATAAATAGTGTACTTAAAGATAAATTTGCTCAAGATATAATATTACTATATTTAGTAGGACTAAGACCTATCATAATACATGGTGGCGGTAAAAAAATCAATGAAATGTTAGATAAATTAGAAATCCATAGTGAATTTAAAGATGGATTTAGAGTTACTAATGCACAAGTAATGGAAGTTGCAGAGATGGTTCTTAGTGGCAATATAAATAAAGAGATTACAACATTACTAAATCATCATGGTGGAAAAGCTATAGGTATCACAGGAAAAGATGCAAACTTTATAAAAGCAAAACCACTAAAAAATGGTAAATATGGTTTTGTAGGAAAGATTACAAAAGTAGATAAAAAAGTTCTTAAAAACCTACTAAAAGAAGGTTTTATACCAGTTATTGCTCCAATTGCATCTGGAGATGATGCAACTCATGCAGGATACAACATTAATGCAGATTTATGTGCTAGTAAAATTGCATCATCAATAAAAGCAGAAAAGATTATCTTTTTAACAGATACAAAAGGTATACTAAATAAAGATGGTCAACTCATAACAACTCTTGATAAAAAAGAAGTTGAAAGATTAAAACAAAATGAAACGATAACAGGAGGAATGCTACCAAAAGTAGATGCCTGCTTAGAAGCTCTTAAAGGCGGAGTTAAAAGTGCTCAAATTATAGATGGTAGAGTAGAACACTCATTATTACTTGAACTATTTACAAGTGATGGAATTGGAACAATGATAAAGGAAAAAATTTAATTATGTTTATAGAGACTAGAGGAAATGATGGAAAAAGAGATAAAAAAGTTGAATTTTCATATGCAATAATGAATCCAAGTGCTAGTTTTGGAGGACTTTATGTTCCTGAAGATTTACCAAAAATAGATTTAGAATTTTTACAATTAGCTACTAAAAAAAGCTATAAACAAATCACACTTGATATACTTGAACTATTCAACATCGATATAGAAAAATCTGTTTTAGAAAAGGCTGTTAGCTTATATGATAATTTTGATAATAAAGAAAATCCAGTCTCACTAAGACAGATAAGAAATGATCTATTTGTAAATGAACTTTACCATGGACCAACAAGAGCATTTAAGGATATGGCACTTCAACCTTTTGG
>CAZIAJ010000071.1:0-8875 GCA_964537565.1 uncultured Sulfurospirillum sp. | reverse complement strand
ATTTAATCATAATGATTATGTAATTAATATTGATATGCTTAAAAATAATATTTTAGAAAAAATATGTATATAATAAAACCTTATGAAAAAACTTAATCCTGAAAACTTTGAACAAGAATGCACAACGGTTTGGAGCTTTGTGCGTCGTGGTAATTGGGCAACACATAAAAGCAAATATAGAGGCAATTGGGCTCCTGAAGTTGTAAGAAATTTGATTATAAGATACTCAAGTGAAAATGACTATTTACTTGACCCTATGATTGGTGGAGGCACAACAGCGATAGAGTGTAAGCTTCTAAATAGAAATCTTTTGGCGCTTGATATCAATCCAAATGCAATAGAAATTACAAAAAATGCTCTAGAGTTTGAAAGTGAATTTAATCCAAAAATTAAAGTTGATTTAAATGATAGTAGAAGCTTGGAAATGCTTCAAAATGATTCGATTGATTTGATACTTAATCATCCACCTTATGTGGACATTATAAAATATTCAGATAAACAGATAAAAGAAGATTTATCAAATATTCATGATTTAGATGAATTTTGCGATGAGATAGAAAAAGTAGCACAAGAGTTTTATAGAGTTTTGAAAAAAGACAAATATTGTGCAATTTTGATTGGCGATACTAGAAGAAATAAAATGTATCAACCTTTAGCATTTAAAGTAATGGAGAGATTTCTAAAGGTTGGTTTTGAATTAAAAGAAGATATAATCAAACATCAGCACAATTGTAAAGCTACTGGATTTTGGGTAAATAAGTCAAAAGAGTACAATTTTTTACTTATTATGCATGAGCATCTTTTTATATTTAAAAGATAGATTAGGATTTTAGTTGGAACTATTAGAAAAAGTTAAAAAACTACTAGAAACAAGAAACATACTACTCACTGGTGGAGGAGGAGTTGGTAAGAGTTATTTGACTACTGAGCTTATAACTGTTTTTCGTAAAGAGGCTAAGCAAGTAGTGGTTTTAGGAAGTACAGGTGTGAGTGCGGTCAATGTAAATGGTCATACGATTCACAGTTTTTTCTGTTTTGGTATCTCAAATAATCTTCAAGAGATGAAAAAAAATGATAAGTATACAAAACAGAGAGTAAAAGAGTTAAATAAAATTCTTTATGCTGCTGATTTGCTTGTTATAGATGAGATTAGTATGGTTAGTGCTGATTTGATGGAGATGATTTTGTATCGGCTTAAAAGTGGTAGTTTTGATGGGCGATTACTTTTTGTGGGTGACTTTTTTCAGCTTCCCCCTGTGAAGTCACGAAACCAAAGAGATGATAGTCTGTTTGGAAATCGTGAGTTTGCCTTTGAAAGTGATGCTTGGGATTATTTTGAGCCATATATTGTGGAGTTGACTCGTACTAAAAGAACTCAAGATGAAGAGTTTTTTCATATACTAAATCGCATTAGAAGAGGGGAGTTGGATAACGAAGTAGGATATTATCTTGAAGGTCTTAGAGAACATCTTAAGGTTAGAGATGAAAATCCAACTATACTTTATGGTAGAAACAAAGAAGCTGATATAGTTAATCTTCAAAGACTTGAAGAGCTAGAAAGTAAACCTATGCTTCTAAAAGCAAAGGAAAAAGTTCATTTTCCATCTTTACATGTAAAGCGTATAGAAACTTGGAAAAAAAATCTTCCTGTTCCTTCAGATTTGACTCTAAAAGTCGGAGCTAGTGTACTTTTTTGTACAAACAAATGGGGTTCATATTATAATGGAGAGCGTGGGGTTGTTATCAAACTTGATGAAGATGAAGTATCAGTTGAGAAAGCTAATGGCAAACTTGTAAAAGTAAAAAGAGCAGAATATACTTTAAGTGAGAGCATAACTTTAAATAACAAAATAGAGGAAAAACCTTTGATTACTCTAGAACAGTTTCCTTTGAAACTTGCGTATGCAATTACTATTCATAAATCACAAGGTATGAGCATAGACTCTCTTGTGTGTAATATAGATAATATTTTTGAAAAATCTCAATTTTATGTAGCAATTAGTAGAGCAAAAGATCCTAAAAAACTTCTTTTAGATTATAGTTATCATAATTTTCCAAATCATCTAGGACGCTGTATACAAGTTTCTCAAAAGGTTAAAAAGTTTTATGAAAATAGTAAAATAAATAAGATTGAAGAAGATACACTATTTTGACGATATACTTATAGTAACAAAGGAGAAATTATGAATGTTAATAACTCATTTGCATCTGATGCATATAAAGATATAACTACATCTACAAGTAAAAACATAGAAGATAGTAAGGATTTAACAGCAAAAGATATCTCAAATCAGTATTTTATTGAGTATCAAATACAAATTAGTGGTGAGACAAAAGTTGAGACAAATAAACAAGCTGACATGCTTACTCTTGCTGATATCGGTTACGATGGCAAAGCCATAGGAGAGCTTAGTCAAGATGAGGCTAAAGCTTTGGTTGCGGAAGATGGTTTTTTTGGAGTAAACAAGACAAGTGAACGTATAGCAAACTTTGTTCTTATTGGAGCTGGTGATGATATAGATAAGCTTAAAGCTGGACGTGAAGGAATTTTGCAAGGTTTTAATGATGCACAAGAGATGTGGGGAGGAAAACTCCCAGATATAAGCTATAATACTATAGATAAATCTATAGAGATGATAGATAAAAAATTAAGTGAGTTAGGAGCTTCAATTTTGGATTCAAATGCGTAAGATAATTTTTATACTATTTTTTAGTTTTTTATGTCTACAAGCAGAAGATACTCTTCAAGTTAGTAATTTTGAAGTTAGTATTTTTAGTAAACTATCAAAAAAGCCAGTACAGATAGAAGCTTCTATGATATTTGAAGGACGTGATGTAGAAGTTTATGATTTTAAAATAATAGATGCTCTAAATGTTATAATAGGTAGTTTTTATGCAGAGAGTCTATTGACATCAAAAGGTAAAGAAGGACTAAAACAGGCTCTTATAAATTATACAAGAGATAAATACAGTATAGATATAGATCATATATATATACAAAAGTTAAATATAAAAAAAGATATGTCAAATTATGAAATTATTGAATTAATGAAAAAAGAGGGTTGTTGCAACAAGTAGAGGTATAATGTAAATTAAATCTCAAAAGAGTGTTATTGTGTGATTATATCAAAATTTTTTGGTATAGTTGGCGTAAATAGAGTATCATCTAAGAATGTATTGATTGATTGATTGAACAGTTCTATTTTGACACTATTTTCTAGTTTATCGCTGTATGAAATAGTATTTATATTGTTGTTTTTTACATGTATGACATACTGCACACCATCATAAGTAGTTTCATACATGTTAGCATTTGTTTTTTTTGCACTTTTTAAAATTTCTGTTAGATTTGGAGTATTTTGCAAGTTTGTGATGATTACTTGTTCCAATTCTGGCTCTATTATTACAACTCTTTTTTGAGAAAAATATATTTTTTTATCAATAGGACTTTTATATATCCATAAAGCTTTTGCTTTTGATGTAGCATAAAAATTTCCTTTGTAAATTATTTTAGAATTTTCTTCATTTGTTATGGTTTGTTTAAATTCGCTACTTATGGTTTCAAAGTCAAAGACTCCAGCCAATACAATACTACATGTAATAAAAAAAGTGGTAAAAAGTTTCATTATTTGTCCTAAAAAGTTTTTATAATGTAGTTTTATCAAAATAATAGTAAAAGTATGGTAAAATCAACGCTTTGAAAACGAATTGACAAAGGTAAACACAGATGTTAGGTATAGTAAGTAAAATTTTTGGAACACAAAACGATAGAATAGTCAAAAAATATAGAAGTCGTGTAAATCAGATAAATGCTCTTGAAGCAACATATGAGAAGATGAGTGATGATGAATTAAAAGCAGCATTCAATACTTTTAAAGATGAGATTAAAAATAAAACAAAAACTTTAGATGACATACAAAATGATGTATTTGCCATAATTAGAGAGACGAGTAAACGAACAACTGGAATGAGGCATTTTGATGTGCAAATGATTGGTGGTATGGTTTTACATCAAGGTGACATTGCAGAGATGAAGACTGGTGAGGGTAAAACTCTTGTTGCAACTTTACCTGTTGTGTTAAATGCAATGAGCGGTGATGGTGTACATGTTGTAACAGTAAATGATTATCTTGCTCGTCGTGATGCTAATGAAATGTCAGCAATATATAACTTTTTGGGGCTTAGTGTAGGAATCATAACTGCAGATACAGAAGAGGATAGAAAAGCTCAATATGACTGCGATATAACTTATGGAACTAACAATGAGTATGGATTTGATTATTTACGTGACAATATGCGTTACTCTTCAAGTGAAAAGATGCAAAGAAGTCATAACTTCGTAATTGTAGATGAAGTTGACTCTATTTTGATAGATGAGTCAAGAACGCCACTTATTATCTCTGGACCAACAGATAGAACTCTTGAAGGATATAAAATAGCTGATGGAGTTGCACAAAAACTTAAACGTGATGTGGATTTTACTTTAGACGAAAAAAATAGAACAGTATCTTTAACAGAAGAGGGAAATGAAAAAGCAGAAAAATTATTTGGTGTAGATAACTTATATAGTATGGAAAATGCTATTCTTTCTCATCACCTTGACCAAGCACTTAAAGCTAGATATCTATTTGAAATTGATGTTGATTATGTTGTTAAAGATGGTGAGATTGTTATCGTTGATGAATTTACAGGACGTCTTAGTGAAGGAAGAAGATTTAGTGAGGGACTTCATCAAGCACTTGAAGCAAAAGAAAAAGTTGAGATAAAAGAAGAGTCACAGACTTTAGCAGATATTACTTTTCAAAACTACTTTAGACAGTACAATAAGCTTGCAGGTATGACAGGAACTGCTCAAACAGAAGCAACAGAATTTGCTCAGATATACTCTCTTGATGTTATATCTATTCCTACAAACTTACCAATGATAAGAGAAGATAAAAATGATCTTATTTATAAAACAGAGAAAGAGAAGTTTGAAGCTGTAATTATAGATATAAAAAAGCGTCATAAAAAAGGACAACCAGTTCTTGTTGGTACTGCTTCTATTGAAAAGAGTGAGTTACTTCATGGACTTCTAAAAAATGCAAAAGTTCCACACTCAGTTTTAAATGCTAAAAACCATGAAAAAGAGGCACAAATTGTAAAAGATGCTGGTAGTAAAGGTGCCGTTACTATTGCTACAAATATGGCAGGACGTGGTGTTGATATTAAGTTAACTGATGAGATAAAAGCTCTTGGTGGTCTTTATATTATCTCAACTGAAAGACATGAGAGTAGACGTATAGATAATCAGCTTCGTGGACGTTCAGGTCGTCAAGGAGATCCAGGAGAGAGTAGATTTTTCTTAAGTCTTGAAGATAATTTACTTCGTATTTTTGGTAGTGATAAGATAAGAAGTATCATGGATAGACTTGGTATAGAAGAGGGTGAGCATATAGAATCAAAAATGGTTACTCGTGCAGTTGAAAATGCTCAGAAAAAAGTAGAGCAAATGCACTTTGAATAAAGAAAACACCTTTTAAAGTATGATGATGTTACAAATAAAAAAAGACTTACAATTTATAACTTTAGAAAAAATCTTTTAGATAAAAATTATGATATTTATACAAAACTAAATGAAGTAAGAGCAGAGTATGTTCAAAATGTTCTTTTTCGTGCAGAGATTTATGAAGGAAGCATAAAAGAAGAGTTTAATTTAGATAGCTTGATTTCACTTTTAAAAGCTGAAATGCAAGAAGAGTTTAGTAAAGAAGTATTAAAAAAGTTTGATTTTGCTGAGTTAGCTTTACATATAGAGAAAACTTTAAAAGATAATTTTGATAAAAAAATGTCTGTTGTAGATGATGAACAACGTCGAGAGATAGAGAGAATACTTTATCTACAAGTTTTAGATAAATCTTGGAGAGACCATCTTTATCAAATGGATATATTAAAAACTGGTATAGGTCTTCGTGGATATAATCAAAAAGATCCACTTACAGAGTATAAAAAAGAGAGTTATAACCTTTTTATAGAACTTGTTGAACAGATTAAATTTGAGAGTATAAAAACTCTTCATTTAGTACAACTTAGAGATGAAAAAGAGGAAGAAGAACGTCGTGCTATGGAAGAGATGATAGCTAGAATGGAAGCTGAAAATTCTGAAGGTATAAGAATGGAGCATGCTAGTATAGCAACTGAGCCAGTAGTAGAGAAAAAGATACCTAGAAATGACCCTTGTCCTTGTGGTAGTGGTAAGAAGTATAAACAGTGTTGTGGCAAAAGTGGACCCAAAAAAGGTATTCTTGCCTAGTGCGTATAAGTAGTTATCTTGTAAAAAAATATTTGAGATTTGATAAATCTCAACCTTTTATAACTATCAGTGCATTTTTAGCCTTTTTTGGGGTTGCAATTGGACTGATGGTTCTTATGGTAGCCATGGCTATTATGAATGGTTTTGATAAAGAGTTTGAAAGAAAACTTTTTACTATGAACTACCCCCTTACAATTCATCCAAATAGCTTTCAAATGATTAGCAATGATGATGTTGAATTACTTTCAAAAAAGTTTCCTGAATTAAAGTTTAGTCCCTATATATCTTCTCAAGTTATAACAAAAAGAGGTAAAAAACTAGAAGGTGGCATGCTTTTTGGTGTAGACTTTGAAAAAGAAAAAGCAATCAATAGTGTTTTGAAAAAAGGTATTGGAGATAAAAAAATAGGTAAATTTGATATAGTTGTAGGAAAGCAGATAAAAGATAGCTACTATCTTGATGATGGAGAGAAGCTTACAATTGTTTTTACTCAAAGTGACCCAGGTGGATTATCTTTGATTCCAAAAATGAAAAGATTTACTTATAAAGCAAACTTTGAATCAGGACTTATAGCATATGATAAACTTTATATGTATACATCTCTAGAAGGCTTATCAAAAATATTAAGATATAAAAAGAGTACATATGATGGTATACATGTATATAGTGATGTACCTTTTAAAGATATAAAACGTATAAAAGAGATACTTCCAAACTATCTTAGTGTAGTAGGGTGGTGGCAGATGAATGGTAACTTTTTTTCAGCTCTTGCCTTGGAAAAACGTGCACTTTTTATAGTTCTGATGCTTATTATTCTTATAGCATCTTTAAATATAATTAGTTCACTTCTTATGACAGTTATGAATAGAAGAAAAGAGATAGCACTTCTTCTATCCTTGGGAGTTTTTAAAGATGAGATAAAAAAAGCATTTTTTTATTTGGGACTTATTATTGGTGGAGGTGGAATGATTTTTGGAATAGGACTCGGGTTTTTATCATTATATCTTTTAGGTTCATTTGACTTGATAGACTTACCTGCTGATGTATACGGTTCTTCTAAGTTACCTTTAGAGTTATCTATGACTGATTTTAGTATGATTATTGTTGGTGCAGGAGTGATTGTAGCACTATCAGCTTTTTATCCAGCACATAAAGCTACGCAAGTAAATGTATTAGATACTCTTAGAAATGAGTAGATGGGTCAATATTTTTAAACCAACTTAACAATATCCTCACAATTATCTTCTATAAGGTCTTGAAATTTTCTAAGAAGTATTTTTGCATTTTTACCATCTTCAGGAAAGCTTACAATATTATCTTGAGCTTTTTGATCTAAAAAATCTTGTATTCCTGAGAGTAGTTCAGTAGCTCCATTCCAGTCTGTTCCAGGAAGCATAACAATAAAACTATTTTCAACTTGAAAAAGAGCGTCAGTTTGCCTTAGTATTTTTTGAAAAACCTCAATACTATCTACTTTTTCTTTGTCTTCTAATGAAAAATAAATTATTGAAAATGGAGCTTCATCTGTGATACCAAATCTCTCTAGAAGTGCTATATGATGATCAATTAGTGAAACAAGGTCTTTTTTTGAAAAAATTATACTTGACATTATGTCTCCTTAGCGTTTAACTTATGTATTTTACAATAAACTATCTATTTTTTCAAAACAAAAATAATTTAAACCATTTTTATGACGATATTTAAATTCTAAATTATGTGCTTTTACTATGTTATCAACTATATATAGCCCCAATCCAAAGCTTTGATGAGAGTTTTTTTCTTGGATAAAAGGTTGTACATAGTAGCTTAGATCATATTCTAAAGGACTACCTTTACTGATAAAAGATATCTTATCTTTAGTTGCTGTTATGATAACAAAATGGTCTATAGAGTATTTTATAGCATTGTCAATTAAGTTTTTTATAGCTGTTGTAAAGAGTCTAAAGTCAACATTTAGTACTAATGAGTCATCAATTTCTAGTTTAAATGAAGATGAAGGAACCATAGCTAAGTCTATAGATTCATCTATGATATCAATTAGTCTTGCTGGTCTTATATTTTGTATACCAGCTCCTGATGTAATTTGTTCGATTGATGCAAATTCATTGATAAGAAGTTCTAGTTTTTCAAAGACATTTATAAGTCTATCTTTTTGTTTTCCACTCTCTATCATTTCAGCTGTAATTCTACCTTTTGTAATAGGAGTTTTAAGTTCATGCATAATATTTCTCAAAAATAGTTGTCTTGAGTTATTTAGTTTTTGAATCTTATCAACTGCATGTTGAAAAGAGTTAGATACTTGAGAAATCTCATCTTCTCCATCTTTTTCACAATCTATATCTAAGCTACCAGCTCCAAATTTATCCATCTGTCTTTTGAGTCGCCTAAGAGGTTTGATTTTTCTTATAGTCATTATATATGACATAACTATAATTAAAAAGATAAAACCAAATATGATTTTTATAACATCATAGCGGTGAGGTTGATAATCTTCATCTTTAAATAGAAGTACTTCTTCCTCATGTTCTATAAGTAAATAATGATATTTTTTATACTTTAGAATTGAGCTATTTCCTATTTTAC
>CAZIAJ010000070.1:2031-8968 GCA_964537565.1 uncultured Sulfurospirillum sp. | reverse complement strand
CACTAACAATATCAGGTATGTCAGCTTTTGAAAAGTATTATAAAAATTTAAAAATAGATAATTTATTTTAGGGAAATACATATGAAAAATTTATTCTTGATTATTGGTGCACCTGGAAGTGGAAAGACTACAGATGCACAGATTATTGCAGAGCAAAATAAGAACATAGCTCACTACTCAACTGGTGAACTGCTTCGTGCTGAAGTTGCAAGCGGAAGTGAACTTGGAGCTATCATAGGTAAACGTATGAGTGCTGGTGAACTTGTTCCTGTTGAAGTGGCACTTGATACTATTATCAAGGCAATTAACAGCTCTACATGTAATACTATTCTTATCGATGGTTATCCAAGAAGTGTTGAACAGATGATGGGACTTGACAAAATCTTAAAAAAAGAAAAAAACATAACATTAAAAACTGTTATTGAAGTAGTTGTTAGTGAAGAGACTGCCATGAACAGAGTGCTTGGTCGTAATCGTGGTAATGATGATAACATAGAAGTTTTTAAAAATCGTATGAATGTATATACTAAGCCTTTAAAAGATATCCAAAATTTTTATGAATCTAAAAATATCTTATGCAAGATAAGCGGAGAAAAAAATATAGAAGATGTTGTTAAAGAGATGAAAAAACTTATAGACTCAAAAACTTCTGCTTAGATTTTATCTGTTTATCGGAAGTTCTCTCTTTTAGATTGACCCCTGAATATTGTAAACGTTTTGATTCATTTAAAAGATAAATTGTTTTTTTAACAGCTTCTTCATAAGATAATCCATGCTCTCTTATATTGGATACACAGTTACGACTCTCATCAGTTAAGCCTACTTTTGGTCCCCAAGTAAGATACATACCTAAACTATCTGGTGAACTTAAACCAGGTCTCTCTCCGATTAAAACTATAACCACTTTTACATCTAAAAGCTCTCCTATTTCATCACCAATTGCAACTCTTCCTTGATTTACTATACATATAGGAGCCAAAGAGTAATCAGGTATGTTTTTAATCAAGGTTTTTATATAATTTAATGCATTTTTATGAACAGCCAATGATGACAAACCATCTACTACAACAATAGCCAAATCATAAGATTTATATTTTTCTAATTTTTTAACTGATATATCATTTAAAGACTTTCCAAAATCTGGCCTTTGTAGATACACCGCCCTATCTTTTGCTTTTGATTGAAGTTGTATAATTTTTAGATTTAACTCTTCTAAAATACTTGTATCTAACTCTAGATAAACAGCATCTTTTGCCATAGCATGGGCTAATTGAAAATCTAAAAGCTCTTTAGTTTTTATGCTTATTCCTGAGTGACCTAAACATATCCTAGCTGTTGTTAATTTAGATAGTTTTTGTACTGCTTCTTTGCTATTCATAACCGACTACTTTTTTAATTGAGTTTTCAAATAATGTTGGTATCTCTTTACCAAGTATAAATTTATCCATATCTTTAAAAACTCCCATTTTCAATAACCACTCTTCAAACTCTGGAGCTAGACGTAAGTTTAATACTCTTCTTGCATATAAAGCATCATGAAAAGATGTAGTTTGATAATTTAACATAATATCATCAGAACCAGGAATACCCATAATAAAATTACATCCAGCTACCCCTAAAAGAGTAAGAAGATTATCCATATCATTTTGGTCTGCTTTGGCATGATTCGTATAGCATATATCACACCCCATAGGCAGACCTAGAAGCTTACCACAAAAATGATCTTCTAAACCGGCTCTAGTAATCTCTTTCCCATCATATAAATATTCAGGTCCTATAAATCCAACTACTGTATTTACCAAAAGAGGATCAAACTTTTTTGCCACAGCATAAGCTCTTACTTCACATGTTTGCTGATCTAAGCCATGATTCGCATTTGCTGAGAGTGAACTTCCTTGACCTGTTTCAAAATACATTACATTATTACCTACTGTACCCCTACCTAAAGACAAGGCAGCATCTTGTGCTTCTTTTAGTATATTTAAATTAAAACCAAAACTATCATTTGTTTTTTGTGTTCCACCTATCGATTGAAAAACCAAATCTACTGGAGCATTTTTTTGTATTGCTTCGATGGTATTTGTAACATGTGTTAAAATACAAGATTGTGTAGGTATCTCATATTTGTTTATCATCTCATCTAGAAAATTCATAAGTTTTATTGCTTGATTTACATTATCTGTTGCAGGATTAATCCCTATAACAGCATCTCCACTACCATATAACAATCCATCAAGTGTACTTGCTGCAATACCTGCTATATCATCTGTAGGATGATTTGGTTGAAGTCTTGTTGAGAGTCTATTTTCAAGTCCTATAGTATTTCTAAAAGATGTGACAACTCTGCACTTCTTTGCTACTATTATCAAATCTTGATTACGCATTATTTTACTAACTGCAGCCACCATCTCTGGTGTTAAACCATCTTTTAAATTTTTTAAAACTTCTGGTGTGGCTTCATCACTTAACAACCAGTTACGAAAATCCCCTACTGTAAAATGAGAAACTAATTTAAATGCTTTTTCGTCATGTCCATCGATTATCAATCTTGTAATTTCATCTTCTTCATAAGAGATAAGCATCTCTTCTAAAAATGTTTTAAGAGGAACTTCTGATAAACACATTTGAGCGATCACTCTCTCTTGTGTTGTTCTTGCACTTACTCCTGCTAACTCATCACCAGACCTCTTTGGAGTTGCTTTTGCCATCAAATCTGCTAAGTTATTAAAACTATATGTTTTACTACCTAGCATATACGAGTAAGTATTTTTCATCTTTTCCCTTTAATACTCATTTTTCATAAAATAACTATCAATTCCATCAGCAATACCCTTAACCATCAAATCTTGATAATGAGAATTAAAAATTCTTTTTCTTTCAGATACATTAGATATATATCCTGTTTCTATAAGAATTGCAGGCATTTGAGCACCAACAAGTACCCAAAAAGGTGCTTCTCTTACTCCACCATCTCTTATCTTGCTATACTTTGATTTCAAGCGATTTAACATTCCTTGTTGAACATCAAGAGCAAGCTTATTGGCTGAGATTATTTTCTCTCTATTGAAAACATTTAAAAAAGTCTGCTTAGAAAAATAGTTCATTTCATGTATATCAGATTGGTTTTCAAGGGCAGCAACATTTTTACTTCTTTCACTTCTTGCAGGTGAGAGAAAAAATGTTTCTACTCCGTGCAGTGATTTTTTCTTTGAAGCATTTGCATGAATTGATAAAAAGAGATCTGCATTTTTTCTATTTGCATATTTTGTTCTGTCTCTTAACTTTATAAACTTATCTTTTGTTCTAGTATAGTAAACCCTATAGCCTCTTTTTTTTAAAACTGAACCAAGTTTTAAAGCTATCTTTAAAACTGCAATTTTTTCATATCTAGTTCTACTTCCAACTGCACCAGCATCTTTACCTCCATGTCCAGCATCTATAACAATTATCTTATTAGATGGAAGTGATTTTGCAAATTTATCATAACTCTTCTGTATTTTAACTGGCTTTGTACTTTTTTTTGTACCATATGAAATCTCTACTCTTGAACCATTTACATGTATATTTGATTTTAAAATAGAGTCTCTTTGAAAAACAATTCTAAGAGTTTTATTGTCATACTGTGCTATCCTCAAGTCATTTAATTGCTCTGGAATTTTTATCTTTGGCACAAAAGGAATAATTGCTTTAATGTCAAAAACCTCTCTAAAGTTTTTCTTACTTTTTAATTGAAAGGATTTTATATCTTTTGTAGTTAAATTTTTATCAAAACGCAAAATTAATTTATCTCTACTAGTTGAAATATATTTTAAATTTGGGAGATATTTGCTGTGTTTGATAATTTTTTTTGTTGTAACAACTCTTTTTTTAGGAAGTACTTTTTTGACACTTCTCTTTTTTTTAGAAGTACTTTTTTCTAAAGTTGCTAACTCTTTACTATATCCAGATGAATCAAGCTTTAATATACTTGAAGTTTTCACAAGCCTTTTAAGTGTCTCTTTTTTCAATGAGTTATCATTGTTAACAATAGAGTGAATATATATGCTTACAAGTGCATGATGAACTCTTAAAAGTTCATCATCATTTGAGGTTTCTATCTTTTTATCAAAAACAAGTAACTCTTGCGTATATGATGAAGCACCAAAAACGGTGCTACAAATAAAAAAAATTAAAAATAATAATTTAAAACTCTTCGCCATTTATCAACTTATTGATGAGTTCCTTAACACTTATAATCTCATTTAGTTTATATCCATTTGCTCCTGTAAAAAATAGTCCTGTCTCTTTTTTCCCAAGAAATGCATCTGATAGTCTATCAGCTATACAATAACCTACTGCCTTTGCTTCAACTCCACGCTTACAAGGTGCAACACAATTACTTATACATTTTATAGATGGACCTTCTCTTTTATCAACTAACTCAATAAGATTTGTTCTTACACCACGAGCAGGATAACCAACTGGAGATTTCAAAAGTTTTATATCTTCCTCTTTTGCTCCAAGAATAACCTCTTTAAAACTATCATGTGCATCACACTCATGAGTACCTATAAAGCGTGTTCCCATTTGAACACCATCTGCACCAAGTTCCATCATACGTTCAATATCAGCCTTATCCCAAACTCCACCTGCTGCAATGAGAGGAAAATCTCCCCATTTTTTAATCTCTTCTTTTATTGGCTTGATTAAATTTTCTAATTGATACTCATCTTGTTTACACTGCTCATAAGTAAAACCTTGATGCCCACCACTAAGTGGTCCTTCAACTACGATTGCATCAGGAAGTCTACTGTATCTTTTTGTCCATCTTTTACAGATAATTTTAAGAGCTTTTGCAGACGAAACTATAGGAATAAGTGCAACATCTGGATAATTCTCTGTAAACTCAGGCATATTTGTAGGAAGTCCTGCACCTGTAATAATGATATCAATTCCAGCAGCACATGCATCTCTTGCAATACGCTCATAATCATTACTTGCGTAAAGTATATTTACAGCTATTGGATTACCATCTGCAATTTTTCTTGTATTGTCAATTATAGCTTTTAGTCCTTTAGTTGAATAAAAGTTTGACTCATGAAGTGGTCTCTCATTTATATCTTTATCACTATATTTTCTCTCATCATAGTAACCAGTTCCAACTGAACTAACAACTCCAAGTCCACCTTCTCGACTTACATTTCCAGCTAATTTATCCCAACTTATACCAAGACCCATACCACCTTGAACTATTGGGTATTTTATCGTGTATTTACCTATTTTCAATGGTTTAAATGACATTAGATTACCTTTAACTTAGCAAATTTTCTTTTTCCAACTTGAAGTATATACTCACCTCTATCTAATTGTAACTGTTCATCACTTATTTTTACTTGATTTACCTTAACAGCTCCTTGTTTGATATCACGGCGAGACTGTGAAGTTGATGGAGATATACTACACTCTACTAAAGCTTTTGCAATCCAAATTGTACCCTCAACAGTAAACTCTTTTATATCAGATGGAAGCTCATTTTTTTTATGAACATTATTAAACTCTATTTTAGCTTTTTCTGCTTTTTCTTTATTATGGTATCTAGCCACTAACTCTAATGCCAAATTTTCTTTTGCTAGTTTTGGATGAAGTTTTCCACTTGTTACATCTTCTTTACATGTAGCAATCTCTTCCAGACTAAGTGAACTTAAAAGCTCATAATATCTCCACATCAAATCATCACTTATACTCAAAACTTTTCCAAACATATCACTAGGTTCATCTGTAACACCAATATAATTGTTTAGAGATTTACTCATCTTATTGACACCATCTAGACCTTCAAGAAGAGGCATCATAACTACCGCTTGTTCTTTTCCTACATTATAGGTACGTTGTAATTGTCTACCCATCAGGAGGTTGAACTTTTGGTCAGTTCCGCCCATCTCTATATCACACTTCATAGCTACACTATCATAACCTTGAAGAAGTGGATATAAAAACTCACTTATAGAGATAGGAGTTTGTGATTTATATCGTTTTTCAAAATCTTCACGTTCAAGCATACGAGCTACATTAAAAGTTGTAGTAAGTTCTATAATCCCTGCAGCCCCAAGTTTTTCAAGCCACTGAGAGTTAAACATAACTTCTGTTTTTTTAGGGTCTAGTACTTTAAAAACTTGCTCTTTATAACTCTCTGCATTTTTTAAAACAGTCTCTCGGTCTAGCTTTTTCCTTGTTTCATTTTTTCCTGTTGGGTCACCTATCATACCTGTAAAGTCACCTATTAGAAACTGAACAATTGCACCATATTTTTGTAAAACTGCCATCTTTTGAAGTAAAACTGTATGACCTAAATGCAAATCAGGTGCAGTTGGATCAAATCCAGCTTTTACATAATAATTCTTTCCATTTTCAAAATACTCTTTTAAAAGTACTTCAATGCGTTCCATATCTATGATTTCAGCAACGCCTCTTTTTATCTCATTTATTGCTTCTTTTATCATCTGTAATTATCCTTATTTATATACATCATTTACAGATACAAAATCTATGACTTTATATCTTGCTTTTAGTTTTTCTCTCGCTAACGTTACATTTTTATCTGGAAGTTCAAGTATCATCTCAAAGTAATCCGCATGACCCTCTTCTGATTGTCCTAGCTCTATTGTTACAAGATTGATTTGCATTTTAGCTAAATATTGTAAAAAAGTTGCTAAAGAGCCTCTTTTATTCTCTAATCCAACAATGAGCTTATATCTTTCTGGTGCTTCTCTTGTCCACTTTACAAATATCATTTGGTCTTTTTGTTCCATTAATAAAGATGCTCTTTCACAAAATTTATGATGCACCATAACAGAATTACCTTTTTTAAATCCTATAATATCATCTCCACGTTTTGGATGACAACAGTAGTCAAAAAGTACATTTGAAATATTTTGATTAGAGTATATTACAATATTAT
>CAZIAJ010000070.1:0-2021 GCA_964537565.1 uncultured Sulfurospirillum sp. | reverse complement strand
CAATATTATCAAACTTCTGTTTTTTTATATTATATTTATTTATATTTAAAAATGTAAAAAGAATTTTATCACTTTTCGGATATTTTTTTAGTACATTTACCACATTTTTAAAATATACAGAATCTGTTGCTATTTTATAAACTTTATTTACAATATTCTCTTTTTCTAGCCAACTTTTTAACTTTCTTTCTCTTATATTAAATACTGTAGTAAGTAGGTCTATAGCTACTTTATTATTTATCTCTTTCATTTTTTGGCGACAATTTATTGCAATTGCATTTCTTGCTTTTCCTGTTTTTACACTATGTACCCAGCTACATCTAAAATGGGGTTCTCTAGAAGTTATAATTCTTACTATATCACCATTTTTAAGTTCTGTAAGAAATGGAGTTTTTTGTTTATTGACATATGCTTCTTTTGCATAGGCCCCTACTTCTGTATGAACTTCATAAGCAAAATCTAAAACAGTTGCTCCACGAGGAAGTGTAAAAATATCTCCTTTTGGAGAAAAAACTGCTATATCTTCACTATAAAGATTGTCTTTCGCTATTTCATAAAACTCTTCAATATTTTCACTTGCTTCATCTTGTGCTTTAAAATCATTTAGCCACTCTAGTTTAGGATTAAGTCCACCACTCTTATACTTCCAATGAGCGGCTACTCCAAACTCAGCAGTTTTATGCATATCTCTTGTTCTTATTTGTGACTCTATAATTGATTTGTTATCAAAAACTGTTGTATGAATAGTCTGGTAACCATTCTCTTTAGGTATAGCGATATAGTCTTTAAATCTTGATATAAGTGGATTAAAATTTTGATGAATTATACCAAGTGCTCTATAACAATCTATCGGTTCATTTACAATAACACGAATTGCCAGCATATCAAGAACTTCTTCTATAGATACACCCTTTCTCTGCATTTTTAGATAAATTGAATAGTAGTGTTTTACACGTCTTTCTATATTGAAATCATTCTCTATAAAGCCATTCTTCAACATCAAAGTTTTTGTTTCTGATGTAAAATGGTTAAGTCTAAGTTGAAGCTGTTGTGAGTGTTCTTGTAAATAATCATCTATTTTTTTATATTCATTGGGAAGGACATATTTAAAGCTCAAATCTTCTAACTGATTTTTTATAGAAGATATACCTAATCTATGAGCTATAGGACCATAAACTACTACTGTCTCTTCACTAATTCGTCTTTGTTTAGCACTACTTAAAGAATCAAGTGTAAGCATATTGTGAAGTCTATCACAAAGTTTTATAACTAAAACTCTTATATCATTAGTAGATGCTAAGAGCATCTTTCTAAAACTCAAAGCTGAAGCTATAATCTTTTCATCAGAGTGCGATGGGATAAGCTCATTATCACGAATCTCCATGATTTTTGTTAATCCCTCAACTAAATGGGCTACTTCTGCATTAAATTCAGATGATACTTCATCAATAGAGCAGCAAGTGTCCTCCACAACATCATGTAAAAGACCTGCTATTATCATGTCTTCATCGCCACCTAAATAAGCAACAAAAACAGAGACTAATATGGGGTGGATTGCATAAGCTTCTCCACTTTTCCTAAGTTGTCCCTCGTGTTTACTCTGCGTAAAAGTAAGTGCTTTTTCTATATGTTCACTTTTAGGTATAAACTCATATAAAAGTTCAATCGATTCTTCAACATCTTTACATACTTTTACACGCTCAACTAACCGCTCCATAATCCTTCTAGTTACTCTTCTTCTTTATCTAAGAAAGATTTAATTGATACTTTACCTGCTGCAATCTCAGCAAGAGCTATATCTGTAAACTTACTATTTGCATCATCTTTTTTTATCAATGGCTCAGCACCATTTGCTAACTGTTCTGCACGCTTTGCTACTAAAAGAGCCAATTTATATCTATCATCATTTACAAATTTAAGTGCTTTTGCTGTTATCTTCTCTGTTCTCATTTTTTTCCTTTTAACTATTTAATTGCTTTCTTTTAAAAGAACAAGTTCCTTTAAAATTCATTGTACTAAAG
>CAZIAJ010000069.1:5703-9072 GCA_964537565.1 uncultured Sulfurospirillum sp. | reverse complement strand
TGTATATCAAGAGTAGCTCTTTTAGATGGATTGAGAGAAATAAAACTAAAAAATATAATTATTAAGAGAGAGTTTTATTGTATCTATCATAAAAACAAATACCAAAGCAAACTATTTAAGAGTTTCAAACAGTTTGCTAGGAGTAAGTTTTAACTATCTTCAAATCTTCTTCTATGAAGTACTGCAAAAAATGCAGGAACATAAAGAAGGTTTAGTATAGTTCCCCAAGCCAATCCAAATCCAAGTGAGATTGCAAGTGGTTGGAATATAGCTGCTTCACCTGCTGGCCAAAATATAAGAGTTGAAAGTCCAATAAGTGTTGTTATAGTTGTTAAAAATATTGGTCTTAATCTTTTTGTTGCTTGCTCATAAAGCTCTTCCATATTGTTTACTTTTTGGAGATAAGTCATCATGATAATACCATCATTTATAACAACTCCTGCAAGTCCAAGAGCTCCTATGACTGATGGCATTGTGAGGTTTATATCCATTAAAAAGTGTCCCATTAGAACCCCTAAAAATGAGAATGGGATAACGGACATAACTATAAAAGTATCTCTAAAAGAGTTAAATAGGTATAACATACTAAGAGCTACGAGAAGAAGTGCTATGGCTGAGGCAGATAGCATATCTGCCTTTAGTTCATCATTTTTCTTTTTTTCACCAAGCAGTTTTATACCTACTCCATCTTTTTTTAGTTCATTTAGTGTCATTTGTAAGTTTTCAATTGCTTCTGAAGCAGTTATGATTTTTGTATCTACGTTTGCATAAACATAGAACATTTTTTCTCCAAACTCTTTTGATACTCTCTCAAAAGATTTTACTACATCATACTCAACTACATCTTTTAGAGATACACTTCTGCCATCTCCTAGTGGTATTTTAAGACTATCAAGAGTTTTTTTACTATCTTTATTAATACTTTCTATTTTAATTTCAAGTAGATTTTTATCATCAAATGCTGTTGTTTTTTTCTTAGATAAAAACATATTGGAGAGAGTTTGACCTATTATTTGCTCGTTTAGTCCTAAAGATTCTCCGTAACTATTTACTTTTAGTTTTATCTCATCTATTCCTATTTTAGCACTGTTTTCAACTGATTTTATACCATCCATATTTTTTAGTTTAGTTTCTACTTTTTTTATTGCATCTATGATTTTTTGATTGTTTTGCGAGATAATACCTATCTTAATATCAGATTTTACAGGACCAGCTTTTCTCTCTACTACAAAGATTTCATCAAGATTGTATTTTTTTTGATAGTTCTGTTTTTTTAAAAACTCTCTTAGCTCTTTTGATATTTGCATAGATGTTTTTTCTCTTATTCTTTCACTATCATCGTAATAAAAACTAAGATATGGCGTAACATATTTATCTACAAAAGTTTTCTCTACCATTTTGTATAGTTCAATTGTAATATACATAACGTAAGGGTAGTTCTCGCCACTACCTTCAGTATTTCTTCTATATCCTGCTACTGAGGAGATAGTTTTTATGTCTATATCACCTTTGAGTTTATATAGGTCTTTTGAGATTTCATTTACAATTTTATATGACTCTTCAATAGGTGTATTTATATTGGCTTTTATTGACAAGTTAATTGTAGTTGAGTCAAATCTAGGAAACATTTGAAATTTTGATTTTTTTATACCCAGAACTGTTAGAAGAGGAATAAGAATCAGAAAAATAAGTAAAAAAGTTTTTCTATACTTTATAAGTTTATGTATTATAGAACTATAAATTCTATTTGCTCTATTCCAAGAGAGTACTTTTGATTCTCTTTTTAAAGTGTGGGCAGCATGGATTGGTAAAAATATAAAAGATTCTATAAGTGAAGCAACTATTAATGCAGATACTGCGATAGGGATAAGCTTTATAAACTCTCCCATAGTCCCGCTTATCATAAGAAGTGGTATAAATGTAAAAAGAGTTGTAGCACTTGCCATAAAAACAGGCTTAAACATCTCTTTTGCACCAGCAATAGCAGCCTCTTTTGGCTCCATACCCTCTTCAACTTTTTGTTGTATGTTTTCTGAAACAACTATAGCATCATCAACAACAATACCAAGAGCTACTAAAACACCTATTAGGGAGACTAAGTTGATAGTATATCCAAACAGATAAAAGTAGGTTGCCGCCATTATAAATGAAGTAGGGATACCAAGTCCAACTATGATTGCCATACGAGTATTGATAAGAAGAATAAGTAAAATTGAGATAAGAATTAGCCCAAAAAGTATGTTTGAGACAACAACATTTAGTCTATCTTTGATTCTTTGTGAATTATCATTGTGTATGATAAAAGTTATATCTCTGTTTTGTTTTTCTAGTTTGCTTATTAGTTTACTTATATTTTTCTTTGCATTTAGTGCATTTCCTGTCTCTGTTTGGTATACAGTAAGTGAGAGTGAAGCAGTTGTATTTATTGAAGAGAGAGTAGAAGCGTCTTCATATCTTTTATCAACTGTTGCAATATCACGTAGATATATCTGTTTTCCATCTACTCTTAAGATGGTATCTTCCATAGCTTGAGAGTTTTTCTTACCATTGTAGGTTGATAAAAAATAGTGTTTACCTTGCCCCTCTATTTTCCCCACAGGAAATATATATGATATACCAGCAATAGCATTAAAAACAGAATTCTTGTTAAGACCAAAACTCTCTATTTTTTTTTCATCAACTTGTATATTGTAGTACATATCAGAGTCACCATATATAGTTACCTCTGATATATCTTTAACACCAAGCACTTTTGTTTTTAAATTTTTTGCAAAATCTATAAGCTCTGAGAGGTTTTTACTATTTGAAGAGATAGAAATTTCCATAAGACTTTTGTTGATAGCAGCAACTGTTACTCTTGGATCATTCATATCGTCTGGAAAGTTTTGTTTTACAGCATCTATAGAGTCTTTTATTTTTGCTGCAGTATCATATTTGTTTACATCTTTGGAAAGTTCAACAAGTATATTGAATGAGCCAGGAGAGATTGTAGAAGTCATATCTGTAATACCTTCTACGCTTTGAAGTTCATCTTCTATCTCTCTAACTGCCATTTTGTCAAGTATATCTATAGAAGCTCCTGTATAGCTACCACTAATACTAACCTTATCTAACTCAAATGATGGAAAAATCTCTTTAGGTGTTTTGTTATATGAAAATACACCTACTAAACACACTAAAAAAAACAATACATAATTCATTTTTGAATTATCTATAAAAAACTTTATTACATTACTCATATATACTTATCCTAAATACTAATTGAACTCTTTGAAAATTTGATAGTTATTCTGAAGATTCAATTAGTATTGTAACAAAAATGTGTTAATGTTACGTTAATGTTATTTATATTTGCACTAACACTAACAT
>CAZIAJ010000069.1:0-5693 GCA_964537565.1 uncultured Sulfurospirillum sp. | reverse complement strand
CGTTTATTCTTATAGGAATATACTTTAATCTTCTATTTGAAATTTTTGTAATTCTTTTGCCATTGTAGTACCCTACATTTTTATAGCCTATAAATTTTTCTTCTTCATTTTCACTATATTTTGTGACACATTTTTGTCTTGTTTCGTATGTTGTATAGTTATCTCTTCTTTGATTATTTGATATATTATGTCCAACTATTGAGCCTATGATTGCTCCTCCCACTGTAGCTAAATCATTACCTCTTCCTTTTCCTACTTGATGACCTATAACACCACCGGCAACTCCTCCAATGATAGTTCCTATAGGATAGTCGTTTGAGTTTCCCCTTGAATTTTGTACAGGTACACTCTCATCCCAACACTCTTGATAAGGAACCCGTTTTATGATTGTTTTATATGTTGGAGTAGAACTTGTAACTCTTACTTCATCTTTGATTGTAAATGAGTTTGCTTGAAGTGCCAAAATTGCTGTTGTTAAAATTATTGTTATTTTTTTCATCTTAAATCCTTTTATTTTAATAATAGCATTTTAAAATAAAAAAGTGAAATAATTGTGTATAATTAGATTATGAAAGATTTAATACAAAAATTACCAAAAGCAGAACTTCACTTACATATAGAAGGAACATTAGAGCCTGAACTTATGTTTAAACTAGCTAAAAAAAATAATATAAATATTTCATATAAAACTATTGAAGAAGTTAAAAATGCATATAACTTTACATCTTTGCAGTCATTTTTGGATATTTATTATGCAGGAGCAAATGTTCTTATACAGGAGCAAGATTTTTTTGATTTGACCTGGGAGTATCTACTTAAATGTAAAGAGCAAAATATAGTTCATACTGAAATCATGTTTGACCCACAAACTCATACTAGTAGAGGTATAAAGTTTAAAACAGTTATAAATGGTATTACAAAAGCAATGCACAAAGCAAAAAAAGAGCTAGATATAAGTTCTTTTTTGATTATGAGCTTTTTAAGACATCTTAGTCAAGAAGAAGCGTTTAAAACACTTAAAGAGGCAAATTCTTTTAAAGATAAGATTATAGCTGTTGGATTGGATTCTAGTGAGATAGGTAACCCTCCAAGTAAGTTTCAAAAAGTTTTTGAAGAAGCAAAAAAAGAAGGATATAAACTAGTAGCTCATGCAGGAGAAGAAGGAGATTGTAGTTATATCTGGGAAGCTTTAGATCTTTTACATGTACAAAGAGTAGATCATGGTATAAGATGTGATGAAGATAAAAAGTTAGTTAACTATCTAAAAGAGAAAAAAATTCCACTTACAGTTTGTCCATTATCAAATGTAAAATTAAAAGCAGTAAAAGATATGAAGCATCATAATATACTAAAGCTTTTAAAAGAGGGTTTACAAGTCACAGTAAATTCAGATGATCCAGCTTATTTTGGAGGATATCTAAATGAAAATTATGAAGCTTTAGCAGAAAGTTTGTGCATGAGTGAGGAAGATGTTACTCAATTAGTCGCAAATTCATTTAAAGCTTCATTTTTAAACTAGAAAGATTAGTTTTTAATTGTACTTAGACCTTTGTCTATCCAGCCATAGTTTATGCCACCATCTAACTCTTGTACATTTTTATAGCCAGCTTTATCTGATAAAAATTTACCAACAACTTTTGATCTATTTGAGTGAGCACATACTAAAATAAAAGGCTGATTTCTGTCTTTTACAATTTTTTGAAATTCTGTCATCCATTTATTTAAGTCATATTTTCCATTTGGTCCAAAGAAAGTAAGTTTATAACTTCCTTTTATCGTTCCATATTTATTAAACTCATCAGCTCTTCTGATATCAATGACTTTAACACCTTTCTTTATAGCATCTTGAACTTGTTCTGTCGTTAGAGTTGTAAACTCAGCAAATAGACTTGATACAAGAAGTAATGTTATTAAAATTATTTTTTTCATTTTTTTCCTTTGTTTTTTATTTTGGCATTATAGTATAAATATGTGGAGCTTGTGTGTAACATAAGTTACATATTTTACTGCTTCACAAAATATACTGTTTTACTTACTTCTTGGGCTCCTGTTTTGTTATCCATAAGTTTAAGTTTATGAAAGGAGAATGGTTTAGCAATAGCTTTTACATAGTAAGTTTTACCCGCTTCAATATTGTTTAGTGTTAGTGAATCATAAGTACCTCTGGATATAGAGTACTCTTTAAGTTCTATATTGGCAGTACCTGGATCTAATTTCATGGGAATATATCCATTGTTAACAAAATAATCAGAATAAGTCATACCATTTATATCTACTACCCAAATAACTCCTCTAGCGATAAAAGCTTCTGGTCTATAAATATAAACTAAAGCTTTATCTGCTTCAACTTTAACTGGTGTAAAGGGTTTCGTAACAGGCATGCACCCTTGAAGTATAAATGTAAAAGTAACTAATACAAAAGTAAAAACTAATTTTTTAAACACAATAGACTCCTCTTTGATTTTATTATAATTATTATAATTAAATAAGTATAAAATTTTGCTGTACTCTAATATAAGTTGTGTAATTATATTTGATAATTCGTCTTTAATAGTGTTCTGATATAATAGTATTATGAAATACAGACCAATTTTTATAACAGCAACAAATACAGATATAGGAAAAACTTATGCTACTTGTAAGCTTATAGAAGAGCTAGGTAGTCAAGGTTTACATGTGGGAGTTTTAAAACCTATAGAAACAGGTGTACAAGAGTATCCTATTGATGGTAAAATCCTTTTAGAGACTGCAAAAAAATATAATCCCAAATTGCAAAATGTTACATATATAGATGTAGTACCTATCCAGTATAAATTACCAGCTGCTCCTTATGTAGCTAAAGGTGATGAAAAAATTGATATGGAAGCTATATATAAAGCTTATAAAAAGATGAAAAATATTAGTGATGTAGTACTTATAGAAGGGGCAGGTGGTCTTATGGTTCCTGTAGATGAAGGTATTTATATGTATGATTTTATAAAAAACTTTAATGCTATCACTCTTTTGGTAACTCATGCAAACTTGGGTTGTATAAATGATACTTTATTAAACCAAAGTATGTTAGATACTCTTGAAGTGGAGTATGAGTGGTGTGTAAACTTTAGAGATAACAAAAAAAGTTTTGAAAAAACTACACTACCATATTATAAAAAAATAATTAGTTTACAAGATGATATAAAATTATTAAGTGAAAATTTGTTAAAATTTGAAAAATAATCAAGGAATTAAATGCAACATTTGATTAATACTAGGGACTTTTCTATAGATGAAATAAATGCACTTTTTAAAAGAGCAGAGTTGTTTTTAGATGAAAAACCAAGAGATATACTAAAAGATAAAATGATTATAACTATTTTCTTTGAAAACTCAACAAGGACGAGAAGTAGCTTTGAAGTGGCAGCAAAAAGATTAGGAGCGAATGTTGTTAGTTTAGATGTTTCAAAAAGTTCATCAAGTAAAGGTGAGACGCTTTTTGATACAGCAGCAAATCTTGACGCTATGAGACCTGATGCTATTGTTGTTAGACACAAAAACTCTGGTGTTCCACATATCCTTTCAAATTATGTAAATTGTGCCATTTTAAATGGAGGAGATGGACCTCATGCACATCCTACGCAAGCACTTTTAGATTTGTTTACTATAACAAGATATTTTAAAGAGTTAAAAGGTGTAAAGATAGCTATAGTTGGTGATATTAAAAATTCACGAGTAGCAAACTCAAATATAGAGCTTTTAACAAGATATGGACTTGATGTTACATTAGTAGCCCCTCCTCATTTTTTGCCTGTTACTCATTTAAAAACAAGTCATAACATTAAAGAAGTTATAGATGATGTTCAGATAGTAATGAGTTTAAGAACTCAAACAGAACGACATACAAATCAAATATATGGTTCATTGAAAGATTATGCAAAAGACTTCTGTATTACAGAGGAGTTAGTAGGAGATAGAAATATACTTTTGCTTCATCCTGGACCAGTACATAGAAATGTAGATATAGATGATTTGATGTTGAGAGATCCAAGATGTAAGGTATTAGAACAAGTTAAAAATGGTGTGGCTATTCGTATGGCAGTATTGGAGAAACTGATTGTTCAATAGACTTAATAACTATGGCAAAAAAAGAAAACCTATTTTTTTTGCTATCGATTTTGAGATGAAAGAGTGGATTTTTGAAGATAAAAATGTTCAGTATAAATTAGAAGATTTTAAAAATTTTGTAGAAAAAGAGAGTAGAAAAAGTATAATACAAAATACTTTACATGTAGAGTTTCAAGAGTATAGAAAAGCAATAAAAAAAGTAAAAGAGCAGATAAAAAGAGGAAATACTTATCTTCTTAATCTTACATTTGAAACCAGATTAAAAGGTGATATAGACTTGGAGTCTATATTTTATAATGCAAATGTACCTTTTAAACTACATGTTAAAGATAGATTTGTCTGTTTTTCCCCAGAACGATTTGTACAAATTAAAAACAATAAAATAAGCACCTATCCTATGAAAGGTACTATAGAAGCTAGTACACCTCATGCCTTAGAGAGAATTTTGGCAAACCAAAAAGAGATGAGTGAGCATACAATGGTAGTAGATTTACTTAGAAATGACTTGGGAATAGTGGGTGAAAATGTGCAAGTGGAAAAGTTTAGATATATAGATAAAATTAAAGCAGGAGAGAAGGAACTTCTTCAAGTCAGCTCGAAAATCACAGCAGATTTAGATGAGAGTTGGCACGATAGATTGGGAGACATACTTTTTTCTATGTTGCCAGCAGGAAGTATAACAGGGACTCCAAAGAGAAAAACTGTAGAAATTATAAAAGAAATAGAAAATTATAAACGAGGATTTTTTACTGGAGTCTTTGGTTACTATGATGGAAAAAGCTTTAATAGTGCAGTAATGATACGCTTTATAGAAAAACAACAAGATGGATATGTTTATAAAAGTGGTGGAGGAATTACTATTGATAGTGATGAGGTAAGCGAATATGAAGAGATGAAAGGTAAGGTTTATATACCAAATTTATAAAGTTGATTTATGTGTGGGATAATTCAGCTTTAGTATGTTAAGATTTAACTTATATTTATAGTGGAGATGGAATGTGAAATATTTTATATTAGGGATTGTATTTTGTTCAGTTTTATTACAAGCAAATAACTTTGGTGATGGAATGCGTGCATATAGAAAAGGTGATTATGCGAAAGCAAAAGTACTTTTTGAAATAGCACTAGAAAAAGATAAAATATATAATGCAAGTCATATATTGGGCAAAATGTACTTAAATGGAAATGGTGTTAAAGTTGATAAAAAAAGAGCCATTCAATATTTTAATTTTGCTTATAAATATGGAAATATAACAGCAGGTTGTTATGCAAGTAATACTTACATTGATATTGGTGTATATAACTGGGGTATTTTAGAAGATGGCTTAGCTAGAGGATTAAAAAATAATATAAAATTTTGTCTAAAAGTAGTTGATAGGTGGCAAAATAAATAATTTGTTAAAAGCAAAGGACTCAACATCGAAAGCTAATTATACATGTTTTGAAACTATTAAAGTAAAAGATGGAAAATTATCAAATTTAACTTATCATCAAAAAAGGGTAAATTATACGAGAAGTTTTTTTGGCTTTAAGGATATTTTAGAGTTAAAAGAAGATACTTTTAACTTGCCTCAATATGGAGAGTTTAGATT
>CAZIAJ010000068.1:0-9092 GCA_964537565.1 uncultured Sulfurospirillum sp. | reverse complement strand
ATAATAAACTAAGAAAAATCATAGGAATAAAGTGTTATATACAGTTGCTATAAATTTTACTAATGAAATAGAGATTAAAAAATCTAAATTTATCTCTTTTTTAGTACCCATAAATGAGTTTGATGCTCTTCATATTCAATTAAAAGAAAAACATCCAAAAGCAAATCATATAGTATGGGCAAAAAGATACTTAAATGAGTATGAACAAATAGTTGAAAACTGCAGTGATGATGGTGAGCCAAAAGGAACTTCAGGACCTCCAGTTTTAAATGTGATGCGAGGATCTGAGCTTATAGAGTGTGGTATTTTAGTTGTAAGATATTTTGGTGGCATAAAATTAGGAACTGGTGGACTTGTGAGAGCTTATGGAAGTGCCGCAAAAGATGTTATTGCAAATGCCAATATAATACCTTATATAAAAAAAGAGCCATTTAAATTTTCTACTATGTACTCTTTAGTACCTCGTTTTGAACATTTTTTAGAAAAAGAAAATTTACATGTAGATAGAAGAGAGTATAAATCAGAGTCTGTTGTTTGGTTTTTAAATCTTAGTAAAGAGGAGCAAACTATATTTTTAGAGTTTGCTTCTATGTTTGAAAGAGATGGATTTAGTATACTTTAAACTAAGATTATTTGGATTAAAGGTACATTTGTATTGCTTGCCAAGTAGCAGAGCTACATACACCAGCCAACAATCCTGCAAGTAAATCATCACCCATAACTCCAAGTCCACCTTTGACATTTCTATCTATTCTTCCGATGATAGATGGTTTCCAGATATCAAATATCCTAAAAAATATAAAACATAATATGATTTGAGTATAGTTATCAGAGGCAATAACAAAAGCGAGCCAAAGTCCTACGACTTCATCTATAACTATGCTTTTATCATCATGTGTACCAGTCTCTTTTTCATATAAGTTTATCTGTTTTATACCTATAATTGTTATGAGGATTGTTAGAAGAAGAAGAGTATCTACTTGTACATATTGAAGAATCAATACACCTACAAATCCAGCAACTATACTTCCCGCAGTACCAGGAGCCCAAGGAGATAATCCACTATAAAAAAATGTTAAAAATAATTTTTGCACAATATATTCCTTATGTAAGTGATACAGTTTGATGTAAATTCATAAGCTCTAAATAAAAATCTTTTTCGTCATGTGACTCTAAAAGTCCAGATGTTGGGAAAAGGTTGTCATATATTTTTTGGATATTGTCAAATCTATCTGGAAACATTTCACTAAGTAAAATAGCAGATATGTCTTTTCTAACAAGAACAGCAGGTGGTAAGATACCTGCTTTTAAAAGTTCCATTATGCTTTGTGAATCATATTTTATATGATGATGTTGTCCATGTGGACAAGTATTTTTACTAACTAAAGTCTTGCACTCATTGCAGTATACAAATTCAGTGATAATATCTACTTCTATATCAAGTGATTGATACTTGTTTAGTATAGATTTCATCTCATTTTTATCAAAATACATACCTATACCACTATGATTTTGTCCAAGAACTAGCTTATTACATCCAAAATTGTGTGCACATATGCTATCTAATATAGCATTGTTGTATCCAGCAAATATATATGTATTTTCAAATGGAACTATTAGAACTCTATTTTTAGGGAGGTAATTATCTACAAAATATTGAAGAGTTTTAAGTCTTAACTTGTAAGATATTAAATCTTCTGTATATGGTTTCAATAAAAATATAATTAGCAGATCTGTTTTTTCAAGCGTAATTCTAATAAGTCTTTCATGAGCTCTATGAAATGGTTTCGCACTCATCATAACAGAACTAATATTTTTAGGTTTAATCTTCCCTTTTGCTTCTGCTATACTTTTTTTGATATTTTTTATATCATTAAAGTCAAGTTCATATTCGCCACTAACAGCATAATCTCCAAGACGTTTTAAAAATAGTGCAGTTTCTGGATTAGATGGGTCATAAGTGCCAAAAATTTGTTCAATTCTTCTTTTTTTGTTGATTTCAAAAACTTCATCAACTTTAATATGTCCTCTGACTTCACCATCTACGATAAAATCAAGTATTTCTCCTTGAATAGCACTAGTTAAAACATCAGTATTCTTTTTACCGAAAGGTGCTATGATGAAAGGGAAGGGGAAAGGAATATTTTTATAGAATCCAGTTTTATCTACCTCTTGAGCCTCTTTTTTATTCATTAGTTTATCAACAGGGCTCAATATGCCTTCTTTTGCAAAAGATAGTGTTGCTAAAGCTTGTTTATCTATGAAAAGTTGTCTATTATTATTTCTTTTTTTGAATACCATATTTTTTTCTTTTCTCCCAAAGGCTTTTTCTTGAAATACCTAGTTTTTTTGATAACTCAGTATCAGGAAATTTATTTTGAAAATTTATAATTATATATTTTACATAGTCTTCAATACTAAGTATATCACCTCTATCAAAAACTTTATTATCAGTTGCTATCTCTATTTCTGTAATAAAATCTTGACTCTCATTTGTATCTGTTGTAGATACAATAACACGCCTGTTTTCTATAAGATTTAATACTTTTGTTTTTTCACTTTTTTTTATATTTTGTAAATCAACAAGATAGATAAGTTCATTATAAGGAGTTTTTACAATTTTTTCAATAGCTGTCTCACAAGTAAGAGAAATAAATGTAAAAGGCTCACTTTTTTCCACACTATAGTGAAAAACAACAGCATCAGCATGTTTTTGAAAGTTTGTTTTTAGAAGTACAGGAAGTTTTGTTTTTATGTTGATTGGTTTGAGGTCACTACTCTCAAAAAGATTATTTACGTACTCTTTATAGGTTATATTCTCTTTTTTTAAAGCGTTGAAATCTTTTAGATGTTCTAATTTACGTATAAGTTCTTCAATCATAAAAGGTTTTTGAATATAGTCATTTGCTCCTGCTTTGATGGGATTTGAAACTGTATCATTGCTTATGTATGAAATCATCAATATTATTATTGAAGATTTATGTTTCTCTATAACAGGATAAAAATTTTGTCCAGATATATTAGTTGAAAGTAAAACAGCATCATATCTTTCATCTTTAAGAGCATCTTTTATAGATGCGGCCATATCACAATGGTAGCCTATTTCTGTTAGCTTTGATGCGATACTTTGAGCTAAATATATCTCATTTTCTACAATTAAAATTTTCATTTTAATATCTCCTTTTTATTGAACAAAGTACAATAAAGGTTTCTTTTGTCTTTCATTGTTGTTTCCAATTATAATATTTCAATGTTGCTGTTGCATTAACCGCAACCCCTTCTTCTCTTCCTATGAAACCAAGTTTTTCAGTAGTAGTAGCTTTTATATTTACACATATAGGATTTATATTTAGAATTTTTGCTATTGTAATTCTTATATCTTTTTTATATGGGGATAGCTTTGGTGATTCAGCCATAATTGTTAAATCACAATTGATTATTTTAAAACCTACATTATATAAAAATAATACCACTTTTTCGAGTAACTTTTTTGAGTCTATGTTTTTATATTTAGAGTCACCATCAGGGAATAGTTCACCGATATCGCCAGCTCCACTAGCTCCAAGTAATGCATCTATAAGTGCATGTAAGGCTACATCTCCATCAGAATGTGCTTTAAATCCTCTATCATCTTTAATTTCAACACCACCTAAAACCATTTTTTTTCTAATTTCAAATTGATGAACATCATATCCATTGCCTATAAATATATCAGCTGATGGTTGTTTTAGATTTGAAATTATCTCAATATCCTCTATGGAAGTAACTTTATTTGCTAGTTTACTGCCAAGGATATAGTTTACTTTTCCTCCATTTGCTTTGATTGCACTACTATCATCTGTAAAATCTTTTACTTGCATAAGTGCTTTTTTTAATACTTTAGTATTTGAAAGTTGAGGAGTTTGAATGAGCTTAATTTCATCTCTGTTTATTGTCTCTTCTTTATATACTATAGTATCATAAACTGGCAAATATGGTACAACAATATCATAGTTTTTATGGTTATCTATAATTCTTTGAAGCATATCTTGAGGTATGCAGACTCTTGCTACATCACTTACAAGAACATTTGTTGTATCTACATGTAAAAGAGCATTTTTAAGTGACTCTTGTCTAGTTGCTCCTCCAGTTACATAAGTAAAATCACTATTAAAAAGTTTCATATACTCTATCTCTTCTTTAGAGCAGACAATAATAACTTTTTTAAAAGTATGATTTTTAATTATGTTTTGAGTTGCATAAAGCCACAATGGAGTATGCTCCGTTCTTAGCCACTGTTTTTTGGCAGTCATCTTAAATCTAGAAGATGTTCCCGCTCCCAACATAACTAGAGATAAATCGGGCAAATTTAGTCCTTTTCCTTAAGTGTTACGATATTATACACTATGAAAGCTTTTTTTTATCTTTTTTGTGTTAAATTCTCCAAGACTTTATGGTTATTTTGCCCATAAAGTCTTTTTTTAAATAAGGACACGCAATGCGAAAACAGTGGGTTGAGAAACGAATAAATGACAAAGTCAGAACTCAGATGCATTATGCTCGTCAGGGTATTATTACAGAAGAGATGAAACATGTTGCCAAAGTAGAAAATTTGGCTGAAGAGTTAGTAAGAAAAGAGATAGCTCGTGGTAGGATGATAATCCCAGCCAATGTTATGCACACTTCATTAAAGCCAATGGCAATTGGAATAGCAACAAAATGTAAAGTAAACTCAAATATTGGTTCGTCTGCATTAGCTTCAGATCCAGCTTTAGAAGTAGAAAAAGTAAAAGTATCTGAAAAACATGGAGCAGATACAGTTATGGATCTCTCTACAGGTGGAGATTTAGATGCTATTAGAGAAGAAGTTATAGCAAACTCTAATATCCCTGTTGGCACAGTTCCTATGTATCAGATTTTACATGATATTAACAATAAAATAGAAGATTTAACTATAGAAAAGATGCTTGAAGTTATTGAGCGTCAAGCAAAGCAAGGTGTTAGTTACTTTACTATTCATGCTGGATTTTTGCTTAGAACAATGCCTTTAATAGCAAAAAGAAAGATGGGTATAGTAAGTCGTGGTGGTTCACTTATGGCTGCTTGGATGATGCACTACCATAAAGAAAACCCTTTTTATACAGCATTTGATGATATATTAGATATTTGTCGTAAGTATGATGTAGCACTTTCACTTGGTGATTCACTTCGACCTGGTTGTCTATATGATGCTAGTGATGAAGCTCAACTTGGGGAGCTTAAAGTTTTAGGAGAGCTTACTTTAAGAGCTTGGGAAAAAGATGTTCAAGTTATGATAGAAGGACCAGGACACGTTCCTTTAAATCAAATAGAACGTAACATGAAACTAGAGCGTGAATATTGTCATGAAGCTCCTTTTTATATACTTGGACCACTTGTTACTGACATTGCAGCTGGATATGACCATATAAGTAGTGCTATTGGAGCTGCAGTTGGTGGCTGGCATGGAGCTAGTATGCTTTGTTACGTTACAAAAAAAGAACACTTAGGTCTTCCCAATGCAGATGATGTTAGAGAGGGAATTATAGCTTATAAAATTGCTGCTCATGCTGCGGATGTGGCTCGTGGTAGAAAGGGTGCAATGGACCCTGATAATGCTATGAGTGATGCAAGATATAGCTTTGATTGGAATAAACAGTTTGAACTTTGTCTAGACCCAGAACGTGCTAAAGAGTATCACGATGAAACTCTTCCACAAGATGTTTTTAAAGATGCAGAGTTTTGTTCCATGTGTGGACCAAAGTTTTGTTCATATAAGATTTCAAGAGATATTGTAAAAAATAATCCAGAATTATCATAAGCATAAAGAAAATATTAATTTAATTGGGATATAATTACTCCTAATTAAATTAAATGCTATAAATAGCTAAATAAGAAGAAAATTAATATAAAGGAAAAAGATGTTAGATAAGAATAGTGTTCTTGAAGCACTAAAGGGTGTAAAATACCCAGGCTTTGAAAAAGACATTGTCACTTTTGGTTTTGTAAAAGATATTGAAGTTAGTGAAGGAAATGTTTTTGTTGAAGTAGAGATACTTTCAGCAAGTAAAGAGATAGCAAGCGAGCTAAAGGCAAATATAGAAGGCGTTCTAGCAAAAGATGGAGCATCAAGAGTAGATGTTGCAATCAAGCAACCAAAAGAACCAGCTCAAAAAAGTAACTCACAAAGTGGTAAAAATATAACTCCACATGTGAAGAACTTTGTAATGGTAAGTAGTGGAAAAGGTGGAGTTGGTAAAACAACTACAACTGTAAACTTAGCTCTTGCAATGGCAAGTCAAGGTAAAAAAGTTGGACTTTTAGATGCTGATATATATGGACCAAATGTACCTCGTATGTTAGGTGTTGTTGGAAAATCTCCAGAGATAGTTGGACAAAAAGTAAAGCCAATTCTTGCTCATGGTGTTGAGATGATGAGTATGGGAAGTCTTATGGAAGAGGGACAATCTTTAATTTGGAGAGGCTCTATGATAATGAAGGCTATTGAGCAACTGCTTCGTGATATCCTTTGGAGTGAACTGGATGTATTGTTTATCGATATGCCTCCAGGAACTGGTGATGCTCAGCTTACTTTAGCTCAGAGTGTTCCTGTTACTACTGGTGTTTGTGTTACTACTCCTCAGCAAGTTGCACTTGATGATACAGAAAGAAGCTTAGATATGTTTAAAAAGCTTCATATTCCAATCGCTGGAATCATGGAAAATATGAGTGGATTTATCTGCCCAGATAGTGGAAAAGAGTATGATATATTTGGAAAAGGTACAACTGCACCACTTGCAAAGAAGTTTGAAACTCAAGTTATAGGTGAGATTCCAATCGAACCTGCTGTTAGAGAAGGTGGAGATGCTGGTAAACCAGTAGTACTTTTTAAACCACAGAGTGAAACAGCAAAAAGATATCAAGAATCAGCTCGTAAACTTTGGGGAGAGATTGAAAAAGTAAACGAAGAGGGTGGAGCTAACAATGAAGCAATTCAGCCTACAACTCCTGAAGGAGTAAGTGCTTGTTCAACTGGAGCTGCTGCTGAGTCAAGCGCCCCTAAAAGTGGAGGATGAGGTTGTTAATTAGCTCTAAGTTTTAGAGATACAAAAAAATTAACAATTGAATTTTATTTATAAGTAGAAGGTAATATGAAAAAAATTAATAATGTCGAAGAGTTTAAAGCTCTTATCAAAGAGACTGAAGCAATGAGTGGCTATAGAAAACCTATAGGTTTCGGTATAGCTAGAGTTGATCGTGGTCAGTTAAATAGTGAAAAAATATTACAAGCAAACTTCCCAGTTATTAACTGGGAAGAGAACTTTGGAAGTGCGGCAGTTTTTGTTGCAGCTTTGAAAGAGAGTGGTATAGAAGTTGACTTTGCTGCTAGTGAGTTTGTATGTAATGTAAAGAAAAAGTTTGTCAAAAGTGCTTTTAAAGCATTTACTCCATATTTAAATGAAGCTATTGGCGATGCACATAAAAATGTCCAAGTGATTAGTATGTTAAATTGGATTAGAAAATCAGATGAACTTAGAGATGATTATAGATTGGTATTTATTTTTGATGATGAAGGACCAAAGAGTGTTGAAGCTGTATATCTTAAACTTTATGCACTTTCAACAGGTAAAGCAGCTCTAAGAAGTCTTAACCTAAATGGTGCATTTGGCGTACTTGAAAATGTAGCATGGTCTATGGGTATACCAATTGAACTTGATTGGTTAAGAGCAAATGAGATAGAGATGAAACTTCAAGGAACATATCCTATAATTGAATCAGTAGATAAGTTTCCTAGATTTTTATCTCATGTGATACCTCAGGATAATACTCGTATTTTAGATGCTAGCAAAGTACGTATGGGAGCGCAATTAAGTGCAGGAACTACTGTTATGCCAGGGGCTAGTTATATTAACTTCAATGCAGGAACTACTGGAGCAGTTATGGTTGAGGGGCGTATAAGCTCATCAGCAATAGTTGGTAAAGGTAGTGATGTTGGTGGAGGAGCAAGTATACTTGGTGTTTTAAGTGGAACTGATGGCAATCCAATAGCTATAGGAGAGAACACTCTTCTTGGTGCAAATTCTGTTACAGGAATTCCTTTAGGTGATGGCTGTATCGTAGATGCAGGGATAGCAATTTTAGAAGGAACTAAGATTGGTATTAGTCCGTCTCAGGTAGCTAAGATAAAAGAGGTAAATCCAAGCTTTACCTGTAAACAAAGTGATGAAATTGAGTTTGTAAAAGGTCTTGATTTAGCAGGATTTAATGGTGTTCATTTTAGACAAAATAGTACAAATGGGATGATTATAGCGCTTAGAAGTCAAAGAGAAGTTGTTTTAAATAGCGATTTACATTAATTATTGAGGGACTTTTAGTCCCTCAATAAGAAGTAACAGTGCAATTTCGTCCATTTTCTTTTGCTTTATATAGAGATTTATCTGCTTTTTTCATGATTTCTTCAGGAGTTTTCCCATCATTTGGGGCATTGGCAACTCCTATACTCACTGTCAGTTTTACTTTTTTTAAGTTTTTTTGTTTTACTTTTTTTTCTGGTTTTGCCTTGGGCCTATTTTTATCTCTGATGGTAAATGCTCTTTTAGCTATTGATTTTCTAACATCTTCAAGATGAGTTAAAATTTCATTATGAGTTTTGTTTGCAAAAAGAATAGTAAACTCTTCACCACCATACCTAAAAGCTTTTCCACCACCTTTGATATCTGCTAACTGTTCTGCTACAAGTTTTAAAACTTCATCGCCTACATCATGACCATAAGTGTCATTGAATTTTTTGAAAAAATCTATATCTACCATAGCAAGTGAGTACTTAGAACCAAGTTTTAAAAATGCTTCTTCAAGAGCACGGCGAGCAGGGATATTAGTTAAAGTATCTATATAAGACATGTTATAGCTATCTTTTAAAAGAGCAATAATAAAGATAATAGAACTAAGAGAGCTAAATAATATAAAGGAGTTTTCTGTTTGAAAAAATAGCGCAGGTATTATAAGTGATATAAGAGCCCACAAAGGTGCTTTTTCTATATTGGTATTAAAAAAAAATATTGATATAGCTGTTACAAATAAGATTGATATAAAAG
>CAZIAJ010000067.1:0-9117 GCA_964537565.1 uncultured Sulfurospirillum sp. | reverse complement strand
TAGTAAAAGTAGTAGTTTATGTTGAATATGTGAATTATATCTATTAAGCTTGTTATTTAGGCCTTATAGATAGTGAAAAAAGTTTAGTCTATTTTCACATTAGTTCACATATTTAGTATAAACTTTTACTCATCTTTTGTTAAAACTCTATTTTTAAGTTCGTCTACTCTTAGTTTAAATGTTTCATTTGTTTCTATTAATTCGTTTATTTTTTTCATATTGTGTGAAACTGCTGTATGATCTTTCATACTAAAAAATGATGCAAGTTGAGGCATTGAGTTTGGTGTTAATGTTCTTGCTAAATAAATTCCTATACGTCTTGCTTCTACTATATTTTTACTTCTTTTTTTAGATTTAATTTCACTTGGTTTTATATTTAATTCTTTTGAAATAATAGTTATAATATCTTCTAAAGTTATATTTTCTCTTCTCTCTTTTATCTGTTCTTTCATAACATTTTTAGCAAATTCAAAAGTTATCTCTTGGCGCATCAAAGATGCATAAGCATTTAGATTTATAATTGCACTTTCTATTTCACGGATATTATCACCCATATTTGCTGCAATATAGTTTACTATATCATCATTTAGATTTATTCCATCTAATTCACATTTCTTTTTTATAATTGCTATTTTAGTTTCTAATTCAGGTAATCCAATATCTGCTATTAAACCCCACTCAAAACGACTTTGAAGTCTATCTTCAAGTCCATTTATACTTTTTGGTGGTTTATCACTTGTTAAGATTATCTGTTTTCCAGCAGAGTGAAGTTCATTGAAAGTGTGAAAAAATTCTTCTTGTGTTTGTATTTTATTAGATAAAAATTGAGTATCATCTATAAGTAGTATATCACAGCTTCTATATTTTTCTCTAAATCTTTCCATAGATTGATTTCTAAGGTTATATGTAAAGTCATTCATAAACTGTTCTATTGTAGCGTATATAACAGTTTTTCCATTTGCTTGAGAATAATTACCTATGGCATGTATAAGATGAGTTTTGCCTAGTCCTGTAGGTCCATATATAAAAGCAGGATTATACATAATACCAGGTTTATCTGCAACAGATTTTGCAATAGTGTATGCGTATTGGTTTGAACTTCCCACAACAAAGCTATCGAAAGTGTAAGATGGATTTAAAATTGTATTTTTTGTAGTTTTATTAAGTTCTATATCAATAGGAACTGTTTTTTTCTTAGTTTTACTAATTTGATTTTTAAGCATTATATTAATAACTGGTTTTTTTCCAGTTTTAACTTCAAAAAGATGAGCAATTTTATTAGCATATTTTGTTTTTACCCAATTTGAAATGAGTATATTTGGAGCAATGAAAACTGCATAGTCAGAACGAGATGCTTTTTCATGATATTTTAACTGTTTAATGTATCTTTTATATTCAAGTTCAGAAATTTCTGATTTTAATAGCTCTAAAACATTATCTGCTAGCACCTACACTCCTTAAGGTTTATCACATAGTGAATAAAATGTGAATAACTTCTTTATTTTAACTAAATTAGGCTAAAATTTATGTTAAACTACCATGAAAAGTAGTTTTTCACTATGTGAATAAAGATGTGAATAAGAGGATTTAGAGTGACAATTTTAGGAATAGACCCAGGAACAAGAAATTGTGGTTATGCAATAATTAAAAAAGAGAAAAATAGGGTTATATTAGTAGAGGCTGGTTTGATTAAAATAAAAGAAAAAATACTGCAACACCAGATAGTTGAGCTATGTGAAGGGTTAGATGTTATATTTGAAAATCATAAAATTGATGAAGTTTCAATAGAAGATATTTTTTATGCTTTTAATCCAAAAACTGTACTAAAATTAGCACAATTTAGAGGAGCATTGAGTTTAAAAGTTTTACAAGTTTTTGGAAACTTTCATGAGTATACACCACTTCAAGTGAAAAAAGCAGTTACTGGCAATGGAAAAGCAGCAAAAGAGCAAGTTGCTTTTATGGTTAAGAGAATTTTAGGTATAAAAAAAGAGATTAAACCTCTAGACATTACAGATGCTATTGCAATAGCTCTTACACATGCTCAAAGGTTAAAAACTTAATCTATTAAGATTTTATACTAAAAAGATATTTGTGGTCTTTGGGAAGAGAGTCATATAGTTTTTTCGCTAACTCTTGTATCTCCCAAAGTGCAGATTTATCACTTCTTAAAGTAAGAAAATTTTGTAAGCTTCTAGCATTGATAGTATAAGTTAATTCTGTTTTATAGCTTTCTGGTAGACAATATTTAGCTTTATCATTGCTAACACCTTTACTAAGTACTATTCTTAGATTTTCAAGTGCTTTTATACTCATCTCATCAACTAATTCATTATTAGTTATTACAAGATACTTTTGAGCCCTTTTACACATATTGTCTGTAAATGGTTGTTCTTTTTTAAGCTCTTTAAGTGTATATCTAGTAGATTTAACGCTAAGGCTTGCTATACGATGACGGGCTAATTCTTGAAGAAGAGCACGACTAATACCTTTAATATAAAATGTATAAACTAAGTGTTCAAGTGTAGAAGCGTGTTTAAATTTATTTCCAACACGATCTATAAGTTCTTTGTCTTTTTCTCCACCATTATCACTTTTATCAAAACTTTGCCAACAAGTTCTGATGGCACTTGCACAGACTTCTAGTGATGTATGTTGTAGTAAGTTAATATTCATTAATAAGCCCTAAATTTTTTTAGGACTTATTATATCTAAATTATCTCTTTAGTTGAAGTAAAGTATCTAACATTTGATCACTCGTAGTAATAGTTTTTGAGTTAGCTTGATAACCTCTTTGAACTACTATAAGCTGAGTAAGTGAACGAGAAAGATCAACATTACTCATTTCTAATGCACTAGCTTGGATAAAACCACGTCCGCCAACAGCTGCTTGACCAATTATTGGATCACCAGAGTTTGAAGTTTGTATAAAAGTATTACCACCATCACTCTCTAATCCATTATTATTTGTAAACTTTGCCATTGCAACTTGAGCCAACCCAAAACTTCTTCCATTTGTAAAACTTCCTATAACAGTTCCAGTTTCATCTACTCTAATTCCAGCTATATCACCACCAGGATAACCATCTTGAGATATTCCAGAAGTATTTGAAGTTGCATCAAAACTTGTCATACCATCAAATTGTCCAAGACTTCCAAATTTAAGTTCTATATTTTGATTAGGAGTTGATCCATTGTTGGCTGTATAAGTTAAGTTAGTTGGATTATAAGTTGAAAGTGAACCATCACTATTAAAACTTATAGTTCCAGTTACTATATTTTCAGGATAACTTCCTAAGTTTATATCTCCTGGTTCAGGCACACTTATAAGCATACTCCACTCTGTTCCACCATCGCTTGTATATCCTGTTTTTGTAAATTCAAATCTTACTGTATGTTTTGTTCCTAAAGAGTCATAGACATCTATACTTGAAGCATGACTTGCGGCATAAACATTTTGAGTTGTTCTCATACCACTACCAGAGGTTAATGTACCTTGAAGAGCTGATATAGTAGTAGTAAATTTATCATTTTGACTAACATTATTTGTAGCATCAGTGAGACCAGTAATAGCTATATACATATCGTAATCATCAACAGCAAGATAATTTGTACCAACAACTAAGTCTACATTAGCATTAAAATCAACACCAGTTCCAGCTCCTACTATATCACCTGAAGGCATTGTCCAATCATCTGTAAGTGTAAATACTGGATTATTGGCACCATCATTTATAACAATGTCTGCTCCAGTACTATTTACTGCAGCTGGTATTGTAATAGTTTGTCCAGTATTATTTGTCCAGTCACCAGCAGCAAAAATTTGGCCATTTTTAAATAAAACATTTTGAGTTAATGTTGTACCATTTGTTATTTGTTGAGTAGCTCCAGTTCCATTTGTAAAGTCACTATCATCAGCATTAAAAGCATCTCCTGCTGGATTAGTTATTTGAAATTGTCCTTCTTTGTTTACTACTACTTCAACTCCATCATTTTTATCTCTAGTACCATCATGAGTGTAGTCTGTATAAAGTCTTGCATCAGTTTGCATAGCCTCTCTTAAATCTTCTGTAGTAGTAAATTTTCTACCAACAGTATCATTATATGAGTGAGTAGTATTTAATGGTGTTGTACTATACTCATATTTATAAGCAGTTATAACATCTGTTGAGCTTAATCCTGTTGTATCTGTTGCTGCAATATTTAACTTTATATTTTTTGTTTTTTCTTCTGTTCCTGAGTTATTTGTATTTGTTAAATATACTTGATTTCCACTAGTAACTTGTGCTACTACACCAGTTGTTGAAGTTTTTGCATTTATAAGTGAGGCAACATAAGTTGCAACCTCATCATTATCAGTAGAAGTTATACTATCTGTTATTTTTTCTCCATTTATTGTTAAATCTATGGTTGTTGTACCACTTGCATCTGCTGTAACATTAAATTCTGTTGTTCTAGATTCAGCATAACTAACCCACATACCTTGACCATCTTGTAGATTAAATGACTCTCCATTTGCATTAAAGAGTACACCCATATCTTGACCTCTTTCATATAGGTTTTTATCTGTATCAAAGATATTTTGTCCAACATCATTTTCATTATGTACTTCTAGAGTACTCATTATCCCATCATTATTTAAATCAACCCAACCATGATTACTGTCAAGTGTATAAATAGTTGATTTACTTAAGATTGTATCACCTGAATTTAAGTTTGCTTTTAAAGATATATAACCTGTATCATTTGCAGGTGTTGTAAGACCAGGAGGAATAGTTATATTTTGTATAGGAGTTGTTGCATCTATCTCCCCTGTTACATCATCTCTCATCCAGCCTTGAATTATATAACCGTTACTATCTGTAAAGTTTCCATTTGCATCAAAAACAAAATCACCATTTCTTGTATATTTATAGGTACTACCACCATCTGGAGATACAACAAAAAAGCCATCTCCTTGAATTGCAAGGTCAGTATTTTTATCTGTTGTTTGAACTGAACCTTGTTTAAAGATTTTAGTAATAGAGCTTACTTGAGTACCAAGTCCTACTTGCATAGGATTTTGACCACCAAGTTCTCCTTGAGGAGCAGTTGCTATTTTAGATGTTTGACTTAACATATTAGAAAAATTTGCTCTACTATATTTAAAACCAATTGTATTTACATTGGCGATATTGTCACCTTCTACGTCCATGGCTATTTGGTGTGCTTGTAGTCCAGAAACACCAGACCAAAGTGATCTCATCATAATTAAATCCTTTAAATAATAATAGTATTAATTATTATTTTTTATTTTATATAAAATCAATAAGCAAAAAATATTCCTATTTTTTCATATTGATTGCATTTTGTATCATTTGATCACTTGTAGTTATACTTTTACTACTTGCATCAAATGCTTTTTGCATAATTATTAGTTCAGTTAATGCTGTAGTTAAATCTACATTACTACTTTCAAGATTGTTTGAGTATATTTGTGAGCCTAAAATAGTCTCACCATTTTCATTTGTATAAAAGATAGGATTCCCACTATTTGATGATACACTAAATAGTGTTGAACCTATTTTATTAAGTCCTTGGTCATTTTGAAAATGATAAACAGCTACTTTTGAGATAGGTACACTTCTACCATTGTCAAATTCTGCTACTACATTTCCTCTACTATCCACACTATAGCCTTTTAAATAACCTTCTACATATCCATCATGAGACTCTACATTTGCTTTATCTAAATCTACATTAGATACAAAACCTTCAAAACTATTAGGTGTTCCTAAATCTAGTGTTAAAGGAGTACCCCCATTAGATAAAGTAGGTATTGTTGAATCAAGAAGTTCACCACTTCCTCCAAAGTTTAGAATAGCAACTTGTGAATCTATTATTTCATATACTTTATTAGAAGTAGTGTCTATTTTATATAGATTTGGATCATATGCTTTTATAACTGTCCCTTTATTTATATCAACATTATATACGGCAGGGTCATAAGTTTTACTTGGGTCATACTGTTCTACAACGTAATCTTCATAAAAAGAGAGTATTTCTATTTTTCCATCCCAAGTATTTCCTGTAGATTGTTGAGGAACTCTTTTGGTATAAGTCATATCAAGTATATCTTTTTCTCCTGTAGGAGAAATAACAGTAGAAGTAAAATGTTCTACATTAGGAACCTCTTGTACGGTTTGTAGTTTTGCAGCAATATTTAAACTATTTTGATCTAAAGAACTTATATCTTCATCTGTTATATTCCAGTTTAAATTTGTATCTAAAGTAGTGTTTATATTTACACTATTTCCTAAAGCATCACTTATTGTTATTAAAACTACATCACCACTTTTTGGATTTAAAATTTCAGGAGTATTTGATACTGTTCCATTTATAGATAATGTTTGGTTTGCTGTGTTTGTTGTACTTGTTATATCATTTTGATCTATATTTATTTGTGTTACATCTTCTATTATTTTTGGATCCAAATTTGCAGAAAAAGAGACACTCGAAGTAGGAACAGGAGGATAGTAAAGTATATCAGGAAGATTTATTTTGGATTGAGTATCTACGCTACCTAATGCAATATCATCAACATCACTTATAGAAAAAGCTTCACCTAGATTATTGCCATCTTTACCGTAGTATAACCCAAATTGTTCTAGTTTATCTTGAGAAAGAGTTGTAGATGTTATATTATTAGCACTTGTTCCTAGTAGATAGTTTCCATTACTATCTACTAAGTCCCCATTGCTATCTATTCCAAAATCACCAGCTCTTGTATAGTACGTTTGGTTATTTGTACTTTGTACTCCAAACCAGCCTTCTCCTCCTATGGCCAAATCAAAAGTATTATCAGTTGTTTGAAAAATTCCTTGATTCATATTTGTAGTAGTAGAACTAACCTTACTACCAAGGCCAATATCATTAGATGTAGAATCAAAGTAACTATCTGTAAGAGAAGATGAAAACAGGGTTGAAAACTCTGTATTACTCTCTTTATAACCTATAGTATTTACATTTGCTATATTATCAGATAAAACATCTATCCCATATTGGCTAGATTTTATTCCGCTTATTCCATTGTAATATGATGAAGTCATAAAATACCTTAAAAATACTCTACAATATAGTCTTGAGGAACATAAGAAGATCCAAGTTTCATATATGCTTTTCCTTCTTCAAACCTAACTGATTCAACTGGATAAATACCAAATTGTGTTTGTTGAGACTCACCATTAACATCTGTGTAATCAGCTGTTACATAGTAATAACCAGGATCTAATTGTTCTCCACTATCACTTATGCCATCCCATTGAAAGGCCAATACACCATTTTCTCCAGATTGTTCATCTAAAGAAACACTCCTAACAGTGTTACCTGTACTATCCATGATATTAAGAGTTCCAGATTGTATTTCATTTTCAAAATAAACTTCAAAGTTAGTTAATTGTCCTTCTTCCAGAGTTATAGCATTTGAACCCAATGAGGCCATTTTACCTATAGCTGATATTGAGCCAAAATCTTGTGATGATTGCATCTGTGCTACAAGTTCTTCCATGGCTTTATTTGTATTATCTGCTGATTCTAGTGTTGCTAGTTCTGATGTTTGACTAAGAATTTTATCGCTATCCATAGGGTCTGTAGGGTCTTGATATTGCATTTCAGTTAGTAGAAGTTGCATAAAAGAGTCTTTATCTAAAACACTATCAGGATTTTCTACTGTATCTCCTCCGTAAGTTGGTGTATATGTTGCATTGCTTATTGCTTCAAAATCAGTTGCCATAGTTTATCCTTTATATATATGTAGGAACAATAAGCTCTATGCTTGTTGTTTCATTTTCAAAATTTTCATCTTCAAATTCATCTAAAAAACCTTTTGAAGATTTACCTTGTTGTTGTTCTTTACTCTCTCTTTGGTCTGAAAAGTTCATCTCTAAGTTTGTAAATCCCATATTTACAAGAGAATTTTTAAACTCTGCTTGATTTTGAGTGAATAGCGACATTGTATTTGCACTTGACGAAATATTTACATGTAGATTATTTCCACGATTTACTATCGTGACATCAACTTCGCCCAGTCCTTTAGGATTGAGTGCAAGTTGAACTCTCATGAAAGGTGGTTTATAGTTTTCTAGTTTTTCTTTAAAATCAGATGCAAAGTTGTTAAAAGTGTCTTTTGTTGGATTTAATTGCTTTGCCGCAATAGTATCTGTTTTTATGTGTGGTTTTATTTCTACTCTATTTGTGCTTGGTTCAGTTTTTACTTCGATATTTTCTTTTGTACTGTTATCTGTTTTATTGTTATCTTGTGTTTGTGTGGTAGTTATTGTAGTAGAAGTCTTTTTTTCAGTTTTAATATTTTGAAGGATATTTTCTACCATACTTTTTTTAGAATTATTTAACTCTATCTTTACTTCATTTGTTCTTGTTGAGTTAGGTTTTTTTATTTCTTCTTCAGATTTTAAATGTTGATTTTCTTTAGTTTGAGGTTTTTTTGCTTCTTCTTTTATAGTTATTTCAGGAGTCTCTTTTTTTACCATTTTTTTAATGCTTTCTTCTTTTGGTAATACTTTAGGAGCTTCTTCTTGGACTATATTTATTGTTTTTTTAGTTTTTTCAGTAGTTTTTATAGAAATATGCTCTTTTTTCTCTTGACTTCCTTTTTCACTAACTATTTGTTGAGTAGACTCTTTGTTCACTTCTTTGGGTGTAAATAGTATCTTTTCTAAAAGAGTAGGCTCTTTTCCCATTTTTGTATTCGCTTCTGTATTGGGCTTTTCAATATTGTTTATAGATAAAACAGTTGGTTTTATATCTATTACTTTTTTAGGCTCATTTACTATTTTTTCTTCTTTAGTATTTGTGAAAAAATCTTTTTTTGCTAATTCTGGAAACTCTTTTTGTAAATTATTAAAATCTAAATTTTTAACTGATATTTTTTCTAAACCTAAATCATATTTTTTTGATAGATTTAGAAGGTCTGTTATATTACTAACACTTTTTAACTCTTTTTGAGCAGTGTCATTATTTATTAGTTTTTCAAATTTGTTTGATAGTGATGGAAAAGATGATATTTTTTTTTTTTTTCTTTTTATAATAGATACAACTTTTAAAAGATCATCTAGTAAA
>CAZIAJ010000066.1:0-9171 GCA_964537565.1 uncultured Sulfurospirillum sp. | reverse complement strand
CATTAAAAGTGCTAAAATGGAAAATCAACACTAAAAAAGATAAAGATGGAAATTACTTTTTCCTAACATGGCAAAACAATTGGCAAATCGAACTCAAAAAGCTTATAAATAAAGGCGAAAAACCTACATGGGAGCTAATCCAAAATCTAAAATATATCAAATCAAAACAAGAGAGCCTCTTCTCTCCTTCAAATCCAAACTTTGAAATTTTGATGAGTGAAATGATTTTTAGAGTAGAAAACTCTCTTAAAATTATAGGAGAAGAGCCACTTGATATGAGCATAGAAGCTATGAAAAGTTTAGTGTTTTTTCTATAATCTTGATTTAAATCACGGTTATTTAATCTTTTATTTTATATAATCTAAAAAATTTATTAAGGAATTAACATGGAAATCAATAATGTAAATGTATGTAATGTATGTCTAAAGACAAGTAAAGATGTACCAGGTACAGTTTTTATCAAAGCTGTAAAAGATGGTGAAGAAGTAGATGTTTGTACTTCTTGTATACCTCATATCATTCACGGTAGTGGTGATGTTGTAAAGTCAAATGAAGTAGTAAAAGCAGAAGTAAACCTCTAACTTAAAAGTATAGGGCAATATTACCCTATACCTAATCTATTAACTTAGAGAGGATTTAATATCCTCTCTAAGTTTTTTATCCTTCTAACTCATCAGAAAAATCAGCCGACGCTAAACGTCTTAACTGTCTCCATCTTCTTTGAGCATCTTTCTTATTTTTATCAAATAGTTCTTGTGCATGATCTGGATTTGATTTTTTAAGACTTGCATATCTTACTTCATTCATCAAGAAATCTTCATATAGATCCCAATTTGGCTCTTTCCCTGTTATCTTAATAGGATTCTTACCTTCATGCTCTAATCTTGGATCATAAGTATAAATTGGCCAATAACCACACTTAGTTGCAAGCTCTCCTTGATTACCAGAATTTCCCATACCACCTTTAATACCGTGAGCAATACAAGGTGAATAAGCAATAATTAACGATGGTCCATCATATGCCTCTGCTGCTTCAATAGCCTTAATTGTTTGTGCTTGAGAAGCATTTGAGTTGATTTGTGCAACATAAATATTACCATATGTCATAGATATATAACCTAAATCTTTTTTCTGTACTGCTTTACCTGAAGCTGTAAACTCTGCGATAGAAGCTGTACGAGAAGATTTTGAACTCTGTCCACCAGTATTTGAATATACTTCAGTATCTAATACAAGCATATTTACATCTTCACCACTTGCTAGTACATGGTCCAATCCACCATAACCAATATCGTAAGCCCAACCGTCACCACCGATGATCCATTGAGATTTTTTCACTAGATATTTTTTAAGAGATAGCAAATCTTTTACACCAGGAACATCTTTATTATTTTCAAGTTGAGGAACAAGCATGTCTCTTATCTCTTGAGTTTTTTTACTATCTTTTTTATGTGCTATCCAGTCTTTATATAGAGCTTTAAGTGCATTTGGTGCAGCTTCCATATTTTCTAACATAATATTTTCTATACGATGACGAATAGTCTCACTTGCTACTCTCATACCCAAACCAAACTCTGCATTATCTTCAAACAGTGAATTAGCCCATGCTGGACCTTCTCCATTGTCATCTTTTCTATAAGGAGTTGTTGGAGCAGAAGCACCATAGATTGAAGAACAACCTGTTGCATTTGCAATCATCATTCTATTACCAAATAGTTGAGTCGCTAAAGTAATATATGGAGTTTCACCACAACCAGGACAAGCTGCATGAAATTCAAAAAGTGGTTTAGCAAATTGTGAGCCTTTTACTGTACTTTTTGACATAAAGTCATCTTTATAAGTTACTTCATTAAATAGATAATCTGCATTATCTTGCTCACCAGCATCTACCTCTTCTGCTAATGGTACCATTACTAGTGATTTCTCTTTTGTAGGACAAATTTCAGCACACAAATTACATCCTGTACAATCCAAGACTGAAGTTTGAATTTTATATTTAAATCCTTTTCCTTTAACCTCTTTACCTTTAGCATCAAGAACATGATTTTTAACACCTTCAGGAGCTTTTTCCATCTCATCTTCACTGATTAAGAAAGGTCTGATTACTGCATGAGGACATACAAATGAGCATTGATTACACTGTATACAAGTCTCTTCATTCCATTTAGGAACCATAACACCAATTCCACGCTTTTCATATTGAGAAGTTCCATTCTCAAAAGATCCGTCTTCGTAACCGTTAAATACAGAAACTGGAAGAGCATCACCTTTTGCAGCATTGACTGGTTTTGCAATTTTTTCAACAAAATCAGTACCTACATACTTAGCATCCTCTTTTTTCTCACTGATATCTAAAGTTGACCAAGCAGGGTCGATTGTAACTTCTTCAATGCCACCTTCACCAGCATCAATAGCTAGATAGTTCATTTCTACAATCTTTTCACCTTTTTTGATATAAGATTTATAAGCAAACTCTTTCATAAACTTTTTAGCATCTTCAAAATCTATAATTTCAGCAAGTTTAAAAAATGCTGCTTGCATAATTGTATTTGTTCTACCACCAAGACCAATATCACGAGCTAATTTAGTTGCATTTATAATATAAAATTTTGCTTTTTTATCTGCTAAAGTCTTTTTGATATGATTTGGCATCTTTGCAATTGTCTCATCGGCAGTCCAAATTGAGTTAAGTAAGAAAGTACCTCCATCTTTAAGACCACCAATCATATCATACAAATCAACATAACCAGCAACTGTACAAGCAACAAAATCAGGCTTTGACACTAGATAAGTTGAACGAATTGGATCTTTTCCAAATCTTAAGTGACTTCTTGTAAAACCACCAGATTTTTTTGAATCATATGCAAAATATGCTTGAGCATAAAGATCAGTTTTTTCACCAATAATTTTAATAGAGTTTTTATTTGCACCAACAGTACCATCAGCACCAAGTCCATAAAATAAACACTCTTTAGTACCCTCTCCACCAAGAGATAAGTTCTCTCCAACTTCTAGTGAAGTAAAAGTAACATCATCAACAATACCTACTGTAAAGCTATTTTTTGGTTCATCTTTTTTAAGATTTTCATAAACTGCTACAATTTGTGCTGGGTTAACATCTTTTGAAGATAGTCCATAACGACCACCTACAATAACAGGAGCATTTTTTCTTCCATAAAAAGCACTTCTTATATCAAGATATAGTGGCTCTCCAACACTTCCTGACTCTTTTGTTCTATCAAGAACTGAAATCTTTTTAACACTATCAGGTAATACATCTAAAAGATATTTAACACTAAATGGACGATAAAGATGAACTGTAATAACACCCACTTTCTCACCCTTTGCTCTTAACATATCTACTGTCTCTTTTGTAGCTTCAATTACAGAACCCATAGCAATGATGACTCTATCAGCATCAGGATCTCCATAATAAGTAAAAGGCTTATACTCACGCCCTGTTATCTTTGAAATTTCATCCATATAACCAGCTACTAAATCAGGAAGTGCATCATAAAACTTGTTTTGAGCTTCTCTTCCTTGAAAATATATATCATCATTTTGAGCAGTACCACGAGTTTTTGGTGATTCTGGATTTAGTGCTTCATCTCTAAAAGTTTGAATCGCTTCATGATCAACTAGTTTATCAAAATGAGCATAATCCATAACTTCAATTTTCTGAATCTCATGAGAAGTTCTAAAACCATCAAAAAAGTGTAAAAATGGAACTCTTCCTTTTATAGCTGCAAGGTGAGCAACACCAGCTAAATCCATAACTTCTTGAACTGAAGAAGTTGCAAGCATTGCATAACCCGTTTGACGAGCAGCATAAACATCTTGATGATCACCGAAGATTGAAAGTGCATGAGTAGCTAAAGTTCTTGCACTAACATGAATAACACTTGGGAGAAGTTGTCCTGCCATCTTGTACATATTAGGAATTTTAAGTAAAAGTCCTTGTGAAGCAGTATATGTAGTAGTAAGCGCTCCTGCTTGAAGTGAACCGTGAACTGTTCCTGCTGCTCCACCTTCACTTTGAAGCTCCACTACCTTTACAGGCATTCCAAATAAATTTTTCTTTCCTTGTGCAGCCCAAATCTCTGTAAAATCTGCCATTGGTGAACTTGGTGTAATAGGATAAATCCCTGCAACTTCAGTAAATGCATAAGATGCATATGCTGCAGCTTCATTACCATCCATAGTCTTCATAACTTTTGCCATGTGTCATTCCCCTTGTATAATTTTTATTAATTGTGTTTATTTTACTTATCATTGTCTTAATAACATATAAATAGGTATACGACCAACTATGATTAATCTAACTTTAAATATATAAACACATTCCATTTGAGAATTATATAATATTGATATGTTAAAGACATGTCATTTTATAAGTTTTATTGCATCAAATGCATTATTTGCTATATAATTCGCCTCTTTTTCTAAATCAGTTCTCTTTCCATATCCACATAATACTCCTATTGACTTTACACCTGCATTTTTTGCAGAGTGTATATCTAATAAAGTATCTCCTATCATCCATGTTGATTCATAAGATCCATCAAGTTGTTTTATAGCTTTATGAATTGGTTCTGGATGTGGTTTTGGATTTTCGACACTCTCTCTACCAATAAGTACATCAAAGTATTTCATTATCCCCATATGTTCAAGTAATTCTTCAGAATAACTTGCTGTTTTTGTAGTAACTATTCCAAGTTTAGCAAATTTTGAAGCATTCTCAATCGCTTCTTCAGCTAGTGGTAGAAGTGTAGTTTTAGATCGTGAAATTATTCGATAATGCTTTTTATAAGCATCAACATAATCCCACTTATTGCCTTTACATCCAAGTTTCTCAAACATCTCTTCAAGTGGATAACCTATAAGAGATTTTATCTCTTGTGAGTCTGGAGTAAGCTCTCCAAATGTTTCATATGCAACCTCAAATCCTTCTAAAATTGCATCCGTAGAGTCTATAAGAGTTCCATCTAAATCAAAAAGTATTGTCATATACAGCCTTTATATTTAAAGGCTGTATTATATCTTATAAAGATTAATCTTTAGTATGTATATCCATCTGAGGATAGGGAATAGAAATTCCTTTTTCATCAAAAGTCAATTTTACCTTTTCTATTGTATCAAAATACAATCCCCAATAATCTTCACTCTTGACCCATACCCTAACAACAAAATTTACGCTACTATCTGCAAGTTCACTTACTGCTACAAAAGGTGCTGGCTCTTTTAAACTTCGCTCATCACTACTCACAATCTCTTCTAAAGTAGATTTTGCCAACTTCAAATCATCGTCATAGCCTATACCAAAAACAAAATCAACACGTCTTGTATCTTTTGTTGAAAAGTTAGTTATATTACCACCAATTATAGAAGAATTTGGAATAATTATCTGTTTATTGTCTCCTGTTTTAAGTATAGTACTAAAAAGATTTATCTCTTCTACACTACCCATTTCACCAGAAGCTTGTATAAAATCACCTATTTTAAATGGTCTAAAAAAGACTATTAATACTCCTGCTCCTATATTGGCAAAAGTATCTTTAAATGCTAAGCCTATTGCTAAACCAGCTGCTCCTAAAATAGCTACAAAAGATGTAGTATTAATCCCTAAGTTACTCAATGTAGCTAATACAATTACCACAATAAGTAATCCATAAACTATATTTGAGAAAAACTTAGATAATGTCTCATCTACATTTGAACGTTGCATCAATTTTAAAAATATTGAAGATATCCAAAATGCAAGTTTTTTCCCTATAAAGAAAATAAGTAGAGATATTACAATTTTTAATGCGTACATTGTTACTAAATCCATTTTATCTCCTACTTATCAAAAGAAGCATCTACTCTTCTATTTAGTGCTCTTCCATCTTCTGTTTCATTACTTGCTATTGGCTCTGTTTCACCATACCCTTTAGTTATTATTCTATTTTTATTGATACCTAATTTTATTAGCTCTCTTGCCACTGCATTTGCTCTTTTAATAGAGAGTTCTAGATTATACTCTTGACTACCTCTTGAATCTGTATGTCCATTTAAAGCTACACTATAACCTTTGTTTTCATTTAAAAAATCCACTACATCTTTTATCTTAGGTATATACTCATCCCTTATATCATATTTGTCATAAGCAAAATTTACATGTAAACGTACTACTTTCATACAACCATTACTATTTACAACCTTACCAGCTGGTGTTGATAAACAACTATCATTTTTATTCAATACTCCATCATTATCATCATCTTTTGGCTCAATTACAACTATAGGTTTTGGTTCTGGTTTAACTATCTTCTTTGGCTGTACAACTACTGGTTCTGGCTTCTTTTCAACGACAACAGGCTCACTTTTTATAGGCATCTTTGTCTGCACTTTTTTACCTATAGGAATATAAAATCCTAAATTATAAAACAAATTGTTATCACCACCAAAAGTAACTCCATGTCTAACTTCTGCTTTAAGTATAAAATTATCTGTTATCCACTGTTTAACACCTATACCATATTGCACAAATCCATCATCACTATTATCAAATAGCTCATTTCTATAGTCTTCATATCCTACACCAATTAAACTATATAAAGCTGTATCTTTAGATAAATCATACTCTTTTAAAATATTCATAAAAAAACGATTTATATTTGTATCTTCATTAGAGTTATCATAATCTACATTGCTAGCTCTTTCAAATCCAAACTCAAGCATATCAAAAAATTTATCTTCAACATAAACTCCATATCTTAAGCCAATATTCAATTGATTTTCTAAATCTAAATTACCTTCAGGCTTAACTCCACCAACGGTAATTCCCAACTCAGATTTATAATCTCCTTGCCCTGCAAATGCTAGAGCAGATATCATCAATGCTAATAATATTTTTTTCATAATTCATCTCCTTATATTATTTGTTAAAACTTATGTCTACTCTTCTGTTTTGTGCTCTACCATATTTTGTTTTATTGTCAGCAATTGGTGCAATTTCTCCAAAACCTTTAGTTACAATTCTATTTTTATTGATACCTTTAGCAACTAAAGCAGATGCGACTCTTTTAGCTCTCAATTTTGATAAAATATAGTTATATTCTTCTGTACCTTTTGAGTCTGTATGACCCTCTATAGTAGTATTTAATGTTTCATGATTTCGTAAAAATTTAGCTGCTTCATCTATCTCACGCTCATATTCATCTTTTATATCATACTTATCAAAATCAAATTTAATATTTAATCTAATCAATTTTATATTGCCATCTTTGTCCAATACTTTACCATTTTCATTAAAATCTAGATCATCTTTAACATGCTTTATGATTAAACCTGCAGGACGCTCTTCATCTGAAAGTGCTGTTCCTTTTGTTACTCCTGAGTTAGTTGCGTCATCAACTTTTTTATACATACTCTGTCCAAAAGAGAAAGAGACCAAAAGGACTAATAAAATAAATATATTTTTCATAATTTACCTTTAGAATTTAATAATTTTTATATAATAACATAATTTAAGATTAAGGATTCTTAATCCAATCAATTGCATTATGCATCACTCCTATTATGGAAGGACTTACTGGTTCTATATCTTTGTTGACTACAGTAATGGAATTTGGAATAACTAAAAAAAGATATGGACTATCATTCGTTATAAGAGCAAAAATTTTTTTATAAATTTTATCAAACTCTTTTTGATCTACTATTTTTTCTGCTTTTTTTATAAGATTATCTACTTTAGTATTTTTATAACCTATAAAATTAAAACCACCTTTTTTAGTAGATTCACTATGCCAAATACTATAAGCATCTGGTTTCAAACCCAAACTCCACCCCATAAGAACTGCTTCAAAGTTTCTTGGTAGCACTACCGTATTTAAAAAGGCTTGCCACTCCATAACTCTTAAATGCATAATAACACCTGCTTTTTTTAGCTGATATTGTAAAACCTCTGCACTATAGCTACCAGAACCTCCCGTACTTGTAGTAAGTGTAAACTCCAGTGGATTTAACTCATCATAACCAGCCTCTTTAAGAAGTTTTTTAGCCTCTTTTAAATTTTGTTTTGGAGCTTTTACATTACTATTGTATGCTCCTGTACCAGGCATAAAAGGACCATTACATACTTGTCCATGTCCAAAATATAATATATCTACCAACTCTTCTCTATCTATTGCTAAACTAAGTGCTTTTCTAACTCTTTTGTCTTTAAATTTCTTATTTTTAAGATTAAATCCAACATATGAATAGGAGTGTGCCAAATCTTCATAAATAGAAAATTTATTCTTAAAATCACTATCTATTTGTCTTTCTAGTTGAAGTGGCGTTAAATTACCAACATCAAGTTTTTTAGATTTAAGCATCAGAAACTTTGCAGAACTGTCTGGTAAAAAGTGGAAAATCATCTTATCTATATTTGGTTTATGTATAAAATATTTAGAATTTGCATCTATAACTATATCATTTGATATTGAAAACTTTTTAAGAGTATAAGGACCTGTTCCTATTGGAGACTGATTAAATTTTGAAGTCATTAAATCCTTTTCATCTTTTAGTATATGTTCTGGTAAAATTTCCATCATCCAAGTCTCTAATGCTTTAAAATATGGATATTTATACTTAACAACTATCTTATAATCATTTATCATTTTTACAGAATCTATATGACTAAAGCTTGAAGAGTATGGCGTATATATTTTAGGGGATATTATAGTTTTATAAGTAAACAATACATCTCTAGCTGTAAAAGGTTTTCCATCACTCCATAAAACATCTTGTCGTAACTCAAATTCTAAAGTAGTATCATCTATAAACTTATAACTTTTAGCTAAATCCATTTTGATTTTTGCATTTTTATCATAAGTGATTAAACCATTAAAAATCCATCTAGTTATCTCTGAACTTACCGAATCAGTAGAGAGTATAGGATTTATTCTTGCAGGGCTTGCAGAAATAGACATATGTAGAGTCGAAGCATTTATCTGTAGTAACATTATGAGGATTAAGAATATTGTTTTCATTTTGTATTGTACTGAAAAATTGAGCAAAAAAAAAGCGTTCCAAGCGGGCAACTGGAACGCAATTTTAAAATTTATAAGTTCTACTACAAAAAGGAGGTTTTTGTCTTGGTAATGAAAGTATATTGTTTTTGTCTAAACACTCTTTTAACTATTTATT
>CAZIAJ010000065.1:0-9201 GCA_964537565.1 uncultured Sulfurospirillum sp. | reverse complement strand
CTATGTTTGCTATTTTTATCTTTTTATTGAATTTTAAAGAGTCTATATTTGTGCTAAAATTTATATTTTTATCTTTATATAAAACTTCTGTATTATTTAAAATGAGAGTAGATATTTGGAAGTTTAAAGCTCTATTTGATGAGTTTAAATCCTTATTCTCTAAGAGTTTATTTGTATCTACATGTAAGGCTTCTGTTCTTATTAATTGTATCTTTGGAGTTGGTTGTATAAGAGAGAATGGATTATATCTTACCTCTAAAAGTTTAGCTTTTATACTGTCTTTATATGAAATATTTGTTATGATAAAGCCACCTATAAGGCTACCCTCTATTTTTGAGTAAGATATCCCATAATTTTTTAGATAAGTTTGTGCAAGGTAAGGAATAGTATCTTTACCCGAAGTAAAATATATAGTTAAAAGAAGTATCGCTATGATAATAATTATTAGATTTCTAATAGCTAAATATATCTCTTTTATCAAAATACTTCACCAATTCTAAATTGAAAAGCATAATTTTTTTCTGGATTATTTATATCAAAACCAATATCAAGAGCTAGTGGACCAATAGGAGTTTTGTATCTTATCCCAAAGCCAAGACTATAATAATTCTTATTAATATTGTCTTCAAAACTATCTGTAATAAATGTGTTGTCATTAAAAATAACACCATTGAAGTTGTTGTAAATTGGATATCTATACTCTATTGTAGTTTCGAATATAGAGTTAAAGCCAATAGGGTCTCCAGTATTATTCTTAGGACCCAAAGAGTTATATGCATATGCTCGGTTTGAGTCTACTCCTCCGGCATAGAAACGATAAGAGGCAGGTAAAGTACCTTCGTATGTATTTAAGTACCCAAATGTAGCTTTAAATGCTAATATAGACCTTTTTATAGGAAGTATGTATCCACCTTGTATTTTAGTCTTATAGTATGAGGCGTCAGAGATAGTACTTTTAACCGAGCCTATGATTTCAGCATTTATAAAGTGTCCTTTTTTGGGATTGAGTATATCATCTCTTGTATCATAGCTCCATTTTATTTTAGGAGAGATTATAAAAGTTTTTCCTTCTGGAAAGAGAATTTTATCTTTACTATCATATGTTTTCGAGTCATCAAATACAATACTTTCTGTTAATCTATAGGGTTTTTTTCTATGAGATAGAAAAATATTTGCAAAGACTCTTTTTTCTTTATATCCGTCAAATATATCATTGGAGTAACCAGCATCTGCACCAATTGAGTTTCTATGTGGGAGTGGCATATTGAAATTTAGTTGTGTAGTTTGTTCTTTTTGAGTTACTTTTACCTTTAATCCCAATGTCTTTAGATTACCAAATATATTTTTATTTTCTATCCCTAAAGATATCATGGCTCCATCATCAGTACTATATCCAAGTCCTATTTCAAGTCTTGTGGGCTTTTTGTTTTCTTGAGCTTCTACGGTTATCGATACTTTATCACTATTTTTATCTATATGTGTATTTATTGTAGCTTTTGCTATGCCTCTTGTGGCATATAGACTGTCATAGCTATCTTTTATTCGTTTAGATGAAAATAAATCCCCTTTTTTTATGTAAAGAAGTGACCTTATTATCTTAGTATCGATATTTTTTGTTGAAGTTATACTAATACTATCAATAATGCATTTTTGATACTCATTTGTATTGTAAGTTATATAGGCTTTATTTGTTTTTATGTCTATCCATGTTTTTGCATATAGTTCAATTTTGCAGTAGCTATTATTGCCATATAGTATTTTTATGTTTTTTTTACTTTGAATAAATTGTTCACTATCAAATATATCACCTATTTCAAAAGGTATTTGAGAGTCTATATTTAACTTTGAGTTGATAGTCATATTGGCTATGATAATTGGATTGTTTTCTAAGATTTTGATTACCATTTTATCATTTAGTATAGATACCTTGGTAGTTGCGTGGAAAAATCCTCTATATTTGTAGAAGTTTTTTATAGTGGTAGCCATTTTTTCTGACTCTTCTATTGGTACTTTTGGATTATTGTTAAATACCCTATCAAAAAATGGCCACTCTATAGATAAGGCACTATAGAGTTCAGTATCACTAAGGTTTTTATTACCTTGAAAAATTAGAGGTAGTTTTTGGGCAAATAGTAGTGATGATAAAAGTACGATTGTTAGTATAACTTTTATCATCACTAATCAGTCTATTTTTTATTAATAGCTTCTTTTGCCCCTTTTAGTGCGCCTTTTGCTACTTCCCAAGCATGTGTACCCAATCGTTTTGCTTCTTGAGTTATGTTTTTTGTTCTCTCATCTTGTTTTATAGCTTCTATTTTTTTAGATGCCATCTGTTCTAACTCTTCTATCTTTTTTTCAGCTTTTTTTACAAACTCATGTTCACTAATATTGAGCTCTTCTATTTTTTCTCCTAGTGTTTCTATAGCATCTGTAGTTACTCTTTTAATTTTTGCGAGTGAATTATTAAACTCATTTTCGAGTATATTTGATATGATATCTTTTGATATTCCTTGAGATAATTTTGTTGAGTTTTCTAACGTATGTATAAAATCATCTTCTATAGTAGCAAGCTCTTGTTTGATTGTAGGTAAATCTTTTTCCAAAATATCTTCAATATCATTAGGAGCAAATTTTAGATCATTTTTAAATTTATCTATCGCTTTTGCCATTCCCTCTTTTGTTCCATGTATAGTTCCACTTAGGAGTTCTTTTGCGTTACCCTGGTCTTCATCAGCAATTTCAATAGCAACTTCAAGAATGCTATTTGTGATATTTAAAAATCTACTTTTTGAAAAGTCACCTTCATTAACACTTTGATAAGTGATATTTTTTGTGATTTCAAATATAGTATCTTCTATATCTTTACCTTTTTCAAGAGTTGTTAAAATAGCTTCACTAACAGTCTCCTTTAAAATACCAAGCATCTCAATACCTCTTAGTTTAGTGTCATGAAGAGCTTTTAGTGATTCTGTAGAGATATCTTCATCCATATTTGCTATATGAGCTTCAAGTATGTTAAAAGTCCCCATAATAGTACTCTTAATACTCTCTTTTTGTTTAGATATGGATTTTTCTAATTGCTCTTTCTCGTAAATACTTTTATATAAAAACTCCTCTTTGTCATAACTAGCAGCTTTTATGAGGCCAGATATAATTGCATCTATATTTTTAGAAGTTTTTAGATTTTCACTCTGCAAAGCTCTAGTATAAAACTCAAAAAGCTCTCCTAGTCTCTCTTGTATATGAGTATCATCTTTTAATCTTTGGATTTTTTTCTTTGATAACTCAAATGTTAGTTCATGTATAGTTGAAGGAAGATTTTTGCTATCTCTATTCTCTTTAATGGTTGCATTAAATATATTTTGTAATGATTTCATTTTGTCTCCTACAGTACAAATTTTATTGATTTATGATTCTTTAACTCTTCAAAAACTGCTTTTCTATCTTCATCACTATGGACAAGTGTGCTAACAGTATGACTTTGATATTTTCCAGTTTTACTGTTGTTTGATTTTTTTATAGAGTGTTCTCTAGTATCTAGTATACTAGCAACAATCTTACTTATATCATGATGAGATTCTAATACAGTTTTATATTCCCATTTGCAAGGGTAGTTTAGTTTAAGTTCTTTTGAATTCACCGCTTTTCCCACCACATTTTGATTCTAATTGTACATTTGAAATAACCATTGATTTATCTATCGCTTTTGCCATATCATATATAGTAAGAAGACCTATACTTACTCCCGTAAGTGCTTCCATCTCAACACCTGTTTGACCTTTTAGTTTAGCAGTAACACTTAGTTTAAATCCAGGAAGTTCGGGAAGTTCATCTACATCACAGTTGACACCCGTTAACATCAAAGGATGACACATAGGGATAAGATCACTTGTTTTTTTAGTTCCTAAGATTGCTGCTATAACTGCAGTTTGTATAACAGGCCCTTTTTTCGCTTTTTCACTTACTATCATATCGTATGCGGTTTGACTCATAGTTATAGTTCCACTTGCAATGGCAACTCTTGTTGTGTCTTCTTTGTCAGACACATCTACCATTTTTGGTCTATCTTTCTCATCTAAGTGTGTTAAATTCATTTTAAATTTTCCTTTTACTAAGCTTTGGCTTAGGAAAGATGAATATAGTAATATTCTAATCTTTATTTTTTTCTATTTCTTATAAATGTTATTATATCAAATTTGACCTTATTGAGCATTGATACGGCGATAATCGTTAAGATAGTTCCTACTATTACATGTAAACCGATTGATTCACCTAAGAAAATAGCGCTAAGTCCAATAGCAAAAAATGGGACCAAAAATATAAATGAACTTACTTCATTAGTGCCAAGTTTCTCAATTCCTACAAAGTAAACAGAAGTTGCAAATGTAGTTCCTGCAAATGCTATACATAGTATGTTAAAGATAAATTTTGGTTCAGTACTTATATTTTTTAAAAAAGAAAAATCTATAAAAAATAGTGCTACTAAAATAGTTGTTATTGTGTACATATAAAAAATAAAAACTAAAGGAGCAATTTTTGTAGCCTTGGAGCTAATGATGGTTAAAATAGGCCAAAGAATAGAGGCTAAAACAAAGTAGAGGTTGTATTTTGTGAGAACTTGCTCTGCTCCTAAAGTCCAAACACCAAGTATCATCATAACACCAAAAGCACCTAAAAGTAAGGCTAAAATTTCTTTTGTTCCAATTTTTCTACCAAAAAATATTGCCATTAGTATAAAAGTAATAATAGGAACTAAAGTCGTTACAAATGCACCACCAAGTCCAGCTGTCCCAAATTTTGCACCTAGAAAAAAGTATTTCATATAAGCTACATTAGTGATAGCTGCCATAAGTGCAAGTAAGAGTGTTCTTTTATCTACTTTAAACGATTTTTTTAAAAAAATAAGAATAGGGATAAAACTAAGAGATGCTATACCAAATCTAAGAAATATCATTTCATATTCATTTATATAATTACTTAAGACTTTAACATTTACCCAAGAAGCTCCCCATCCGATCATAGCTATGGTTAAAAGAAAAAAAAACATATTTTTATTCATCTATTTCCTTTATATGTAGAGAGCCTATTGTACTCTTATTTTAAGTATAAATATATAATAAAATTGTCTTTTATGAATTTTTTAATATGGCTATTATTTCGTCAATATTTAAAAGTTTTCCAGTACTTTTGACTTCTCCATCAACGACAAGTCCAGGAGTACTTACCACTCCATACTCCATAATTTTCATAATGTCTTCTACTTTTTCTACTGTATGAAAACCACCTATTTTTGCCAAAGCTTGTTTTGTAAGCTCTTCGAGTGTTTTACACTTAGTGCAACCCGTTCCTAAAATCTCTATTTTCATTTTTTACCTTTTTTCATAGTTTCTTTATACTCGTCTATAAACTCTTTTGCATTGTCACCTCTTAGAAAATCAGCAGTTTTTAGTAGACCATCGTTTAGGTATCTTGCGTTATATCCTTTAAGTGTTAAAAACATTCTAGCCATGTTTGCTCTGTCGTTATGTGGACAAGCAGTTATGATTAGTTTGTTTTTTGGAAGCTCATTTAGTCTATTTGGAAGTTCATTGAGTGGGATATTTTTTGCAAATCCCATGTGCCAAGCTTCAAACTCTTCAGGAAACCTGATGTCTATTAAAACAGCCTCTCCCTCTTCAATCATCGCAGTCATCTCGATCGAACCAATTTTCATATCTTTTCTAGCTTCATAGTTGAAGCCTCTTAGATAATCATCAAAACTCTGTGCATTCATTATAACTCCTAATATTAGTATTAAAAATAGCTTTTTCATATTTTCCCTTTTATAAAATAGTGTTAAATAGGTATCCAACGCCTATAATTCCAGCCCCAACTATACCAAAAAACACGCCAATAAGCCTTACATGTAAAATCTTTTTAAGTATCATCGCTTCTGGAAGACTCAAAGCTGTCACAGCCATCATAAAACTAAGTGCAGTTCCAAGAAGCATACCTTTACTTGTCAGAACTTCAACAAGAGGCATTACCCCAGCAGCATTTGAGTACATTGGAATTCCCATCAAAACAGCGATTAGAACTGCAAATGGGTTATCTCCACCTGCATAATTTGCAATAAAATCAGCAGGAATATAACCGTGTATAATAGCGCCAATTCCTACACCTATCATTACATAGATATAGATTTTTTTGAAGATATCTAGTGTATACTCTTTAGCCTCTTTTACTCTTTGAGCAAATGTTAGTTTTATCTGAACTTCTTCTAGTTCTCCCTCCATAGGTTTAACATCTAGTAAAATATATTTTTCCATATTCATTTTGCCTATAAAAAATCCACCAAATATAGCCACTAAAAGCCCAAAACCTATGTAAACAGCAGTAATCTTCCAACCAAAAATCCCAAATAGCATCGCAATTGCAATCTCGTTGTTAAGTGGAGCGCTAATCAAGAACGAAAAAGTAACCCCAATTGGAATCCTAGCTTGAATAAAACCCAAAAACAGTGGAATTGCACTACAACTACAAAATGGGGTGATAATTCCAAATAGTGCTGCTAAGATATTGCCAAAAAATTCTGATTTTCCTTGAAGATAAGCTCTAACATACTCAGTGTTGAAGTGCGTTCTTAGGTAAGATACCACAAAGATGATAGTTATAAGTAAAAACCAAATTTTTCCAACATCATAGATGAAAAAATTAATAGCATCATTAAGATGCCCACTAAGCCCAAATATCTCAATAGTGAGATAGTTTACAAACTCTTGCCACATAAATTCTCCTTTAGTTTGGAAAGTATAGCAAAAAGAACATAAAATATCAAGATATATAGATATATTGTATTTAGTTCTGAATAAATGTATCCAGAACTATTTTTATTTAATCAACTTGATGATTTGTTCAACCATTTGTTGTTTTTCTTGTTCATTCATATCGGCACTTCCATTGTCTACTAAAGATTTTACTATCTTTGGAATCATCTCTAAGCGTTTTTCTTTTGGTAGTTTTGCTGCCATCATTTTAGTACATTTTGGGTACATTTCAGTCATATCCATTTTTTCCATCATCTTTGACATCATATCTTTCATCATTGTATCCATCATTTGGGCTTTGTCGTCACTGTTGATTTTCCCCATCATTTCGTCCATCATCATAACTTATCCTTCTAAAATTTTTTTCATGTTCTCGAAATCATCTTTTGAGATTTCACCTTTTGCGTATCGTTTTTTTAGTATGTCTAATGCTGATTCTTCTTTTGGTTCATTATTTGACATACCACCACATGGGAATTTGAAGCTTTTATTTGGAATCATAAACAGCATAATAATTAAAAATAAAAATGGAAATATCCACATCCACTCCATAAAATAACCTGGATACATCACAAACCTCCTTTAAGTATTTAGCAAATTAGCTAAATTAATAAGTAATTATATGATTTTTTTCTTAATTTGTCAATACTATTTAGCTAATTTGCTAAATTCATATCTTTAAGATATAATATCCCTTTACATGTAAGGATAAAAATGCTCAATATGGAACAAAAAGTAAAGATATTTAAAGCACTAGGTAATGAAACAAGGTTTGAAATATTTAAAAATATGTTTACAGGAGGATACGCTTGTTGCATTGATGAGTCAAAATCTGATGATGATTTAATGGCACAAGCAACATGCGTTACAGCTATTGCTGATAATTTTAATTTTTCATTGCCTACAATCTCAAGGCATTTAAAAGAGCTAAAAGATGCTGGCATTATAAAGATGACAAAAAAAAGCAATAAAATATATATATTACCAAATCCTCAGATTATAGAAGAGTTATCAAAGTGTTTCACTGAGTTAGTTGATAATTATGATGAAACACTTTATCAGTTTGATAATACAAAACAATAAGTCACTATTTTTTAATCAAATCTTTTTGTTTACAACTACCAAATTCAGGCTGTATTGTAAGATGAGAAATATTATGATTTTGTTTTAACAAAGTTTCTATTTTTTGACAAATTTGCGAAGCAAAAGATAGAGTTACATCTTCTTTAAAGTCTACATGAGTTTCTACATGTATATCTTTATCGTCTAGTTTCCAAACGTGCATATGGTGGGTATTTTGTATCTCATCAAAACTCTCTATATCTTTTTTTAGTTTTTCTAAATCGATATTTTTTGGAGTAGATTGCATAAAAATCTCTATAGATTCAAAAACAAGTGAATAAGACATATAGATAAGATAAATTGCTATCATTATAGTTATAACAGGATCAAGCCAGTACCATTGAAGATACTTCATCGCTATACCTCCAACCAAAACAGCGATAGAGGTCATAACATCACTAAGAAGATGAAGATATGCAGATTTGATATTCATATCGTCATGCGCATCATCTTTTAGAAGTACTACACTTGCAAAGTTAAGAACTATACTCAAAATGGCCATATATATAACCCAATCAGATGTAATTGGTTGAGGATTAAAAAACCTCATAATTGCTTCATAAATAAGATAAAGCCCTATTATCACTAGAATTGATGAGTTGAAAAGTGCAGCTACTATTTTAGAGCGTTTGTATCCAAAAGTTTGATTGTAGTTGGGTACTTTTTTAGAGATATTGTCTGCTATTTTTGTGACAACAAGAGCTAAAACATCACTAAAATTGTGCATAGCATCACTAAGAAGTGCAAGTGAGCCAGAGATAACTCCAGCTATGATTTGAGCAACTGTGATGATGACATTTAAAACTATGGTGATTATAAGATTTTTACCTTTTAAGTCACCGTGGTCATGGTGGTGAGTATGTCCATGATCATGGTTGTGATTACAGTTTGAGTGGTCTGACATTATGTATCCTTATAAAATTTGTAATTTTTACTGCTTCTGTACCTTTGTAGATGTAAAAAATAATTATAGCAAAACATTAATAAAATATCAAGATATATAGATATATAAATAACTAAACTTATATACAAGTAAATTGATTGACATACTTTACTTTAAGATATAAAGTGATATACTAATTACATAATTTAGTTTAAAAGGAATTTTAATGGCTCGTTCTTGTCCTATTTCATTTAAGCAGGTAGATGGGACTATTGCCAGGCTAAATGCGATGTTTATAACACTATTAGTAGTTATTTTTTTTGTGACGTTATATACTAGTTTTTTTTTTTTTTTAGTTCTTGATTTTATTTTTCGTTTATTTGGTTTTTT
>CAZIAJ010000064.1:8826-9221 GCA_964537565.1 uncultured Sulfurospirillum sp. | reverse complement strand
GATATAAAAAAAGCACTTTTTAAACTATTTAAAAATATAAAAATTAAAGTAAATGATATAGAAACAAATGTTGAGATAAGACTAGGTATAGCATCAAAATGTCTTAAAAAAAATAAAGAATTTATCTGTTCTTCTCTTTTAAATAATGCAGAAACTGCTTTAAGTGAAGCAAAAAAAGAGTCTTTATCTTATCTTCATTTTAAAGATATAAAAAATATAAATGAAAGATATAAAACAAATCTAAATTGGGCAAATAAATTACATGCCATATTTGATAAAAAAAGTGATGCAAAACTTAAAGCTTATTTTCAACCTATTTACAATATTAAAAATAGTAAAATAGAAAAGTTTGAGGCATTAGTTCGTATAGAAGAGCATGAACAAATCATATCTCC
>CAZIAJ010000064.1:0-8816 GCA_964537565.1 uncultured Sulfurospirillum sp. | reverse complement strand
CAGATAAATCTCCTTACAAAAATAACAGAAGAAGTATTCTCTCAATCCTTAAAGACTTTTAAAGATAAAAATTTTGAATTTTCTTTAAATCTAACAACACAAGATTTGAAAAATCAAAAACATCTTGATTGGATATACAAAGAGATAGAAAGATATGGATTTAAAGCCTCTTCAATCGTATTAGAAATTTTAGAAGATGAAGATATGTATGAGTATATAGCGACTATAACAAAACTAAAAGAAAAAGGCTTTAAACTAGCCATTGATGATTTTGGAACAGGTTATTCAAACTTTCAAAAACTACAACAACTAAATGTTGATTACATAAAAATAGATGGTAGTTTAGTAAAAAACATATCTAATAAGCCAAAAGATTTAAAAATTATAAAATCTATATGTAACTACGCAAATGCTATTGGGGTTAAAACTATAGCAGAATTTGTTGCAGATAAAAAGACATATGATCTCATAAAAACAAGTGGTGTTGATTATGTACAAGGTTACTATATAGGTGAACCAAAGCCAAATATTGAGGTAAGTTTTAATGATAATTAAAAAATTAATAAAAATTATAATAACAACAATATGTGATCCTTATATAATCAAGCAATCAACTAAAATATCTCTTGTTGTCGGTACAATACTAAATATCATAAATCAAGGTGATTATATATTTAATATGATGTATGAAAATATAAATTATTTTAAACTAGTTCTTACTTACATAGTACCATTTTGTGTATCTACCTACACAGCAATAACAATAAATCTAAAAAAAGGGCAAGAAGCAGAATGTTAAAAATTGGACTAATTCAACAATCTTTCACTAACTCAAAAGAAGAAACTACAAAAAAAACCATACATATGATAAAAAAATCTAAATCTAAAGGGGCAGAGCTAATTCTTCTACAAGAACTTCATCAAGATAGATACTTTTGTATTAATGAAAATACAAAAAACTTTGATAAAGCCAATAATTATAAAAAAGATATAGAGTTCTGGGCTAATGTTGCAAAAGAAAATAGTATAGTGTTAGTTACTTCTCTTTTTGAAAAACGTACAGCTGGCATATATCATAATACTGCTGTTGTATTTGAAAAAGATGGTTCAATAGCTGGAAAATATAGAAAAATGCATATACCAGATGACCCTGGATTTTATGAAAAATTTTACTTTGCTGAAGGAGATTTAGGTTATGAGCCAATACAAACGAGTGTAGGCAAACTTGGAGTTCTTATCTGTTGGGATCAGTGGTACCCTGAAGCTGCAAGACTTATGGCTTTAAAAGGAGCTGAAATTCTTATATATCCAACTGCTATTGGCTGGTTTGATGAAGACACTCAAGAAGAGAAAAAAAGACAGCTTGATGCTTGGATAACTGTTCAACGTGGACATGCTATCTCAAATGGACTACCACTAATTGCAATCAACAGAGTTGGAAAAGAGCTAGATAATCAAAAAAATATAGATGGTATAAGGTTTTGGGGCAACTCTTTTGCTGTTGGTGCACAAGGTGAATTTATAGCTCAAGCAAGTAAAGATAAAGAAGAGATTATATTAGTTCAAATAGATTTAGCAAAAAGTGAAGAAGTTAGAAAAATTTGGCCATTTTTTAGAGATAGAAGAATAGAAACTTATAGTGATTTAAATAGAAGATTTATTGATTAGAAGTTTTTAAAATACCACATAAGTGCAAACATTAAACCTGATGTTTTAACTATCTTCTCATCTAACATAAAATCCATTACATTTTCTCGTTTTATGTAGATTACCTCAATATACTCATTATCAATTCCACCACCTTCACTTACTTTCATGCTATCATCAATAGTTGAAAAATATAGAGTTTGACGTCCTCCAGCAAAACCAACAGCTGTATAAAAAGAGGTAATTTTTTCCACTTTTTCTAAAGGAACATCATATCCAGTCTCTTCTAAAATCTCTTCATAAGCTATCTTTTGAAGAGATTTATCTTTATCAACCAATCCAGCACAAAGCTCATAAGTGTATCCATCTTGATTTTTAAGATATATTGATGGTCTAAACTGTTTTACAAAGACAAAAGAGTCTAACCCTTCATGGTACAAAAGTATAGCTACGCTATCGTGAGCATCAACAACATCCCAACGCTTTTCTACTCCATTTTGTATATAAAACATACTTTTTGGTTTTACAAAAGCTGAATCAGTACAATCTTCAAGTCTTAAAAATTTTATATTACTATTTTTCATTACATAAGCACCAAACTAGCCAAGCCTAAAAAACTAAAAAATCCAACTATATCTGTTGTTGTTGTTAAAAACACACTACTTCCTACAGCTGGATCAACTCCTACTCTTTTAAGACCAAGTGGAACCAAAGAGCCAACAACACCTGCAGTAACCAAATTTATCATCATTGCAACTGCAATTACAATACCTATCTTAGAATCATTAAACCAAATATAAGCAATAATCCCTATACTAAAAGCAAAAATAAGCCCATTTGCTATAGCAATACTCAACTCTTTTTTTATTGCCTCTTTTGCATTTTCTCTATCAACATCTCCAAGGGCTAATTGACGTACCATAATAGTAAGTGATTGAGTCCCAGCATTACCACCCATAGATGCAACAATAGGCATAAGTATCGCTAACGCAACATACGAACTAATTACATCTTGAAATAAGCCAATAACACTCGCTCCCAAAATTGCTGTACATAAATTTAAAAAAAGCCAAGTTACACGAGCTTTACCAGCCTCAAAAGTACTCTCTTCATGCTCTATCTCATCATCTACACCAGCGAGTTTATATATCTGGTCAGTTGCTCTTTCTTGAATAATATCATGTACATCATCAGATGTAATTCTTCCTAAAAGTTTTCCATGATAATCAACAATAGGTAAAGCAGTAAGATCATAATCCTCAAAATACTCTATAACTTTAGAGATATCTTCATCATCTCTTACATAACGTGGTTTAAACTCATCTTCTCTACCTTCAAGCTCTTTGCTGAAAGTATTATCAAAATTAAATGTTATTAAATCTTCCAATGAAATAGTATATAAAAGTCTATTAAGTTTTCCTACGATAGAGACTTGATGTACATTCTCAAGCTCTCCCTCTTTTTTCAACTCTCTTAATCTATCTACTGCTGATTGTATTTTTTCATCATAAGAGGCTGTAAAAACCTCTGTCTGCATATATGCACCAGCTTTATCTTCATCATATCTACTAAGACGTTTAATATCTTCTTGATCTTCTTTATCTAAGCTAGAGAGTAGCTCTTCAGCTTTATCTTCATCAATCTCTTCTATATCTTGAATAAGGTCAGTAGCATCATCACTTTCAAGCTCTTCAATAGCTTCACTTAGCTGTTCTGATGGTATATTTTCTATAATCTCTTTAAGATAGTGTTCAGGTAATTCAAGAACTAAATCTCCAAGTATATCATTTGGAAATTTTTGTAAAAGTTCAATAAAAACAGTTTCATCATCAGCTCTTATTGCTTTTAGGTATTTTGCTAAATCAGATACTGATACTTCATAGTCTATTTCACCTAAAAGATATGACTCTATAATATCTATGCTATCTTTTATTTCTTTACTTTTTGCCATTTTTGTTCCTACTGAACAAGCTCTTTTTTACTCTCTAAGCTCACTATATAATCAAAAGATTTCTCTTTTGTTGGGTGTTCATAATCATTTAATGCTACTTCTATATCTTTTTTATACTTCTTAATATAAGTAAAAAACTCTTTTCTCTTTTTACCTGTAAGTTTTGACTTTGTAACTTTTACTACACTATTTGGATTTATTGCACGATTGTTTTTATACAAACCAAAATGAAGATGAGGACCTGTACTCATACCTGTACTTCCTACATATCCTATAACTTGACCTTTTTTTACCCATTTACCACGCTTTATACCTCTTTTATACCCTTTCATATGAGCATATAAGGTCTTATATCCATTATCATGTCTGATAGTTATAGTTTTACCATATCCACCTCTTCTACCAACTTGTACAATCTTTCCATTTCCAGCAGCTCTTATAGGTGTTCCTCTAGAAGCAGCATAATCTATACCTAAATGTGCTCTATATCTTTTTAAAATTGGATGCCATCTTTTATATGTAAATCCATCTGAAATTCTACGGTAATTTACTGGTTTAGATAAGAAAAATCCTTCTACTTCTTTTCCATTGACATCATAAAATCTACCTTTATTATAACTAAAAACATAATTTTTATGTCCTCTTACCTCAACCATAGCTGCTTCTATTTTAGGAGCTCCAAATTGACTTCCAAGTCTAATTTTTTTTGTATAAAATATAACTACTCTATCGCCTTTTCTAAGTCTTTTAAAATTTACACTATTTTTAAAAGCTTGTATAAATTCGTGTGCTAAAAGATAGTTATTTGTTTCATTGATTATATCTTGATATGGTGAACTATTTATCTCTACAGTCACTCTTAGTTTTTCTTCTTTATATGAGATTGGTGTTGTAGTAAGTTTATATCCATCTTTTTCTTTTATTAGATGTAATTGTAACTCTTCACCAATAGGAATCATTACTTGTTCTATAGCACCATCATCGCTCTTCAAAATTTGATACTTTACACCTGACATAATATCAGTTGCAGCTTCTTGGTCTTCTGGCGCAATATTGTAGTATATACCAAGAGGAAGTTTATTTTTCTCCAAAAAAGTTAAAAATGTTTCGCCCTTACCCCACTTCTCGACATCTAAAGTAGCTGCTTCTAGTGAAAGAGCTAAAAATAATAATGATATAACCAATCTCATCATTCCAAAGAATCCTTTTTGAAAATAGACTTTTTACATAACTTCCAATAGTCTTAAAAAACTTATGCTAATAAATTTTAGCCAAAACTTACTTATAAAAGACAAAATTTAAACTTTATATTGTATAATCTGCCTTATTCAAAGCAAAAGGAGTTCCATTGCGCAAGTTATTGGTCATCATAGGTATATTTTTAATCTCTTGGCAGTCAGCAAGTGCCAAATCAATTTTTGATAAATATAGTACAGAGATATTAGAGATAAATGGTAGAAATGCTATTATAAAAAGTTCACAAAATATAGTATTAGGTTCATCAGGTATAGTTACACATACTTTTGAAAATGGAGTTTCTACTATTGTAGCAGCTGCTAAAGTTATTAAAATAGATAACAATAAAGCAACTATTAGATTTGAGGTTTTTAAGCAATCTGCTCAAACTGCATTTCCAAAGCCAGGTATTTTACCAGCTGTAGGAGATAAAGTCACTCTAAACTACTTATATAACAGAGCACTTATAGTAGCTCCAAATTATAACGTATATAAAGAGGTAACAAATCACTTTAAAGAGATAGAATGGATTCACCCAGATATAGTTGCAGTGTACTTAGCAAAAATATATAGACCAAATCCTGATAGAGAAGTTTTTGAAAAAGTTTGTAAAATCAATTCAGCAGGAATTATCTTTTTTGCACTAAACAATAACGGATATTTTGTAGATTGTAACAATTTTGAAATCTTAAAAAAAGTCAAAACTGGTTATATAAAAACCGCTCAAGTTCCTTTTTATTCTAGAGTAAAAGATATTGAAACTAGCTGGTTAAAATGGGGTGGTTCCAACATAACAGATTATAATTCATACTATATGAACTTAATTAGGTAGATAAAATGCTAAATAAAAAGCACATAAAATATTTTAAATCACTAATTGAAGATAAAAATGTTTATGATGATAAAGCTCACCTAATAGCATATGCATATGATGCAACAAGAACTAGATATGAACCTGATTTAGTCCTTTTTCCAAGAGATGAACAAGATGTAAGCGATATACTAAAGTACTGTAACAAACACAAGATAGTTATCACACCTCGTGGAGCTGGTAGTGGATTTACTGGTGGTGCTTTACCTGCTCATGGTGGAATTATACTAGCTTATGAAAAACATATGAATAAAATCCTAGAAATAGATATGGAAAACATGGTTGCAGTTGTTCAACCTGGTGTTATCAATATGGATTTACAAAATGCGGTTGAAGAAGTAGGACTTTTCTATCCTCCAGATCCTGCAAGTGAACACTACTCTACTATTGGTGGCAATGTAAGTGAAAATGCAGGTGGAATGAGAGCTGCAAAATATGGCATAACAAAAGATTATGTCATGGCACTAAGAGTTGTTATTCCAAATGGTGAAATCATACGTGCAGGGAAAAAGACGATTAAAGATGTTGCAGGATATAATACAGCAGGTATTATTATAGCAAGTGAAGGTACTCTTGGTTGCATAACAGAAATCACTCTAAAACTAATCTCTAAACCTAAACTAACCCAAAGTATGATGGGAGTTTTTCCAACTGTAAATGATGCTATGAATGCTGTTTACAAAACTATGGCAGCAGGTGTTACTCCAGTAGCAATGGAGTTTTTAGACAACTTAACCATACGTGCTGTTGAAACAAAGTATAACAAAGGCTTACCAACCAAAGCGGGAGCTATTTTGATAGCAACTATTGATGGAAATCTTGAAGTTGAACTTGAAAATCAACTTAAAATTTTAGATACTAAATTTAAAGAGAATGGCTGTATAGATTTTATAGTTGCCAAAGATGAAAAAGAAGCAGCTGATTTATGGTTTGCAAGAAAAAATGCAAGCCAAAGTATAACTATGTACGGAAACAAAAAACTAAATGAAGATATTACAGTTCCAAGAAATAAACTTCCAGAACTATTAAAACAAATCAATGAAATTTCAGAAAAATATGGTCTGAAAATACCGTGTTTTGGACATACAGGTGATGGAAATGTACATACAAATGTTATGGTTGATGGAAGTGATGAAAAACAACTAGAACTTGGGCATAAAGCAATAGAAGAGATTTTTAAAGCCACTGTTACCCTAGAGGGAACTCTTAGCGGTGAACACGGTATAGGACTTAGTAAAGCTCCTTATATGCACTTAGCTTTTAGTGAAGCAGAGATGGAACTTTTTCGCTCAATAAAAAAAGCTTTTGATCCAAACAATATATTAAATCCATACAAAATGGGATTGTAAATGCTAACCAAAGATGAAGCACTAAAGTTTTTAAGAGAAGTTAAAGACCCTTCTATACCACACTATGCTTCATCTCTTAGTTTTCATACTATACTCTCACTAATTCCTATACTTCTTATAACTTTTAGTATCTTTACAAAGATGCCAAGTTTCAAAGAGCACTATGAAAAAATTCAACATTTTATCTTTAACTCAATTATGCCCGCTCAACAAGAAGCTATAACACCATATCTAAACAAATTTATGGACAATACAGGCAGTATGGGCTCAACTGGGCTTATATTTGTTTTGTATGTTTCTATTATGTTCTTTTTAGATTATGAAAAAATCATAAGTAAAATTTTTCAAGCACGAATAAGAACACTATGGGAATCTGTTACAACTTACTGGACCATGCTCACTATGATGCCTCTTGGTCTTGCTATATCTTTTTACTTATCTGCTCTGATCAATGGTTTTTTATCATCAAATAGTATTACAAACTCCATAAATCTTCTACCTTTTATACCTTATCTTATAATCTGGTTTCTATTTTTTGTAATGTACACTATCTCAGCAAATATAAAACTAAACAAAAAAAGTACAATTATAGCTTCATTTATAACTTCGCTTATCTGGTATATTTCAAAAACTCTTTTTGTATACTATGTTGCTTATAACAAAACATATCTTAGTATTTATGGCTCTTTTAGTATACTTATGTTCTTTTTTATCTGGGTATATTTTTCATGGCTTATATATCTCTATGGTGCTAAATTAGTCCAAGTATTAGACTCAAAGCAGACAACATCAAAACAAAAACAAGAAAACTAAACCGTATAGCAAGCAAAGACAAAACTATATAACTCACAAAAAACCACATTGGTGTTATTAAGCTAGTAACTTCAACATCTAAAGATAAAAGTGAGACTATATAACTATCCATAAGCTCACCTAAACCAACTAGATGTAAAAACATACTCAATGGATAAAATAGTAAAAATAGCATACTAATAAATGGTGAAAAAAGTTGATACCAACTAAAAGTAGCAAAAGCAAAATGAACTACAGGTAGCATCAAAAAATATACCCAAATATGCAAAAGTATAAATATAGCTATTTTATTAAGCTTTAAAAAATGATGTAAAAATAAAAATATATAAAAAACACCACTTACAGATAACCAAAATGCAACAGAAAAAAGAAGATGAGGAAAGAGTATCAAGATAATACACACAGTAAAAAAAAGAGTTCCAAAAGAGATAATCTTTATATTATGTGAAAATAGAAAAAATCCAATTAAACTCATAACAAAAGCTCGTAAAACAGAAGGTGTTACACCAAGAAAATATATATAATATCCTAAAATTAAAAACACTATAAATGCTAAATCAGCACTTCTATTTCTATATGGGAAATACCTATCTTGAAAAAATATATAGATTGGTTTCAATAAAAAGTATAAAATCGTACTCAATATCCCAAGATGAAACCCACTAATAGCAACAAGATGAGCTATGCCCCACACTGTTATATTTTCTCTTAATATTTTTGAGATAGGAGTTGCGAAAAAAAGGGCACTATATAACTCTTTTATTGTAGAATTTTTATGTTGATTTTCTACAAACTTTATAATACTTTTTGTCTGTGCTTTTTTCATTACATGTAGAGTTTTAGTATAAGCAAAAAACCCTTTTAGATAATTATAAAAATCTATACCATCAGTATAAAATATAACTTTTACCTCATCATCTCTCTTTACATGTAAAGGTTTTTTATATGT
>CAZIAJ010000063.1:0-9339 GCA_964537565.1 uncultured Sulfurospirillum sp. | reverse complement strand
CAATAAAAGGTGAATATATAAAATCTATTCCTGTTTTGTTAAAAAGTTTTTTTGCCCAATTTATATCTATAAAAGATGCATAAATGGACCATTTTTTATCTATATCGATATGGGTAACACTTTTCATATCTACACTATTTTTTTCAAAATCAATTGCAGTTGTACCATGTATAGCACCTTGCCCCATAGACTCAAGCAGAAGTGCTAAATAAGCAAAATTGTATTCTAGTTGTAAAGAATCTAAATACTCCTGCATTTTTAAAGGAATATTATCACTCTCTTTTATCTCAAAGTTTTTAGAAAATTTATCTTTTAATACACCATTTTTCATAACCTTAGAGTAAATAATCCACTCTTTTCCCTGCTGAACTATGGATACAAATATATTTGAAAGATACTTTTGAAAAACTTTAGTTAATGCCATATACACCCGTTTTTATTTATTTTATTACCATTATACCAAATCTAAAGCAAAAGAAGTTCCTAAAACAGTTCTTCATAAAGTTGTATAAACTTTTTTTGCATTTTTTGACTCTTATTTAATAGTGACTCTTCTGTCATAGTCGATGGAGATAAATTTTTATAACTCTCTATCATAATCTCACACATCATTTTAACACGTGTTTTATCTGCCTCATTATAATCTTTTTTAGAACTTATTTCATCTATCTTTTTAAAGTATCTGTTTCCTTCTTCTATATAAGTTTCATACTCTTTAGCTATTTTACTTTGAGTCATAACAGTATTGGCCATTTTATTATAATTGTCTTGTTCATATGCTTTTTTTGCAAGCTCATAAGCATTATTATAATTTCCTAAAAAATAATAGACTCTAGCTTGAATTGAATTTTGATAAGATAAATTAGAGCTAAAGAAGTAAACACTTCCACCAAGTAAAAAAATAACAAAAATAATCAATTTTATTTTAGAAAGCATGTTTCATAAGCTCCTCTTTTATTTTTTTCTTTGCCGATTCCAAACTCATATCTGTGATATAAAATGGATCACTATAATAATAGTCTAAAGTAGAAAATGGCTTTGGAATTGCAAATCTATCCCAACTTTTTAGCCTCCAAGCTTTTGAACTTATACAGTTCATTGCTACTATTGGAATATCTTTTTTTTGAGCAATTACAACTGCACCATCAGCTACACTATATCTTGGACCTTTTGGACCATCTGGCGTTATACCTATATCTTTTCCCTCTTTTAAAGATTTAAAAGCACCTTTTAATGCACTAACTCCACCTCGTGAAGAGCTACCACGAATAGTTCCACCACCAAAAATATGTAAAAGTCTAGTTGCTATCTCACCATCATGATGTCCAGATACAATAACATTTATATTATTAGAATTCCTATAATTTTTATAACCAAAAACGAGCATTGCAATTTCTCCATGCCATAAAACAAATATACTAGGTGTCTTTTTTACTCTATGTTTATCAAAATGGTATCTTTTTTTACATGTAAAGTATATGATATAAAGAATAATATATGCTATTGGAGGCACAAAAAATGCCTCCAATTTTCTTTTTGTTTTTTTACTTAACAATTTCGCCATAAAGAGCCAAGCGCCTAGGGTTTGTAATCAATACTTTTTGTGTAGTTCCTAGTAACTCTTCACCGCCTTCTACTTGAACAAGTGCGTTATTATCACTTCTTCCTGCAACCATACCATTGTTTCTCAACTCTTCAAAGTATACTTCATAAACTATATCTTTTCTTGAAGCAGAAATTTCATCTAAAATTTCATCTTGTCTATTTTGTAATCTTTTTAATCTTTGTGAGCCTATTTGAGGGTCTACTTGATTTGTAAACTCTGCAGCTTTTGTAAGTGGACGTGCAGAGTACTTAAAAGCAAAAATCTGTTCGAACTTTACTTTTTCCATAACATCCATACTCTCTTCAAAATCTTCATCACTCTCACCAGGAAAGGCAACAATAATATCTGTACTAATAGACACATCAGGAACTAATTCTCTAAGTTTTAATGCACGATTTAAAAACCACTCTTTAGTATATCCTCTTTTCATCTGCTCCAATATATGAGTTGAACCACTCTGTAGAGGCATATGCATTGACTTACATACTTTTGGATTATTTGCAAAAGTTTCTAGAAACTTATCATCCATATGAAGTGGGTGAGGTGAAGTAAAACGTATACGCTCTACTTCTTCTATCTTACTTATCATATTTAAAAGGTCTGAAAAATCTACTTTTTCATCTCTTCTTGAAGAAAATCTTCTACCATAATTATTGACATTTTGACCTAGTAAAAATATCTCTTTAGCACCACTTTTTGCTGCACGTCTTGCCTCTTGAATTATAAGCTCAGGTGGTATAGATATCTCATCTCCACGAGTATGGGGAACTATACAGTATGTACATTTTTTATCACACCCTATAGAGATATTTACAAAGGCTTTATAGTGAGACCCACGAAATTCACTAAAAGCATATGTACTCTCATCATAATCAATACTTACATCAATAAATTTCTCTGTTTTAACTGCTTCAGAAACTTTTGATACATTTCTAGCACCAAGAACAAAACTAACAGAAGGAGCACGTTTAAATATTTCATCACCCAAATGACTTGCAGTACAACCACAAATCCCTATCTTTGCTCCATCTTTTTTAATCTTATTAAAAACACCTATTTCAGAAAAAAGTTTATTTACTGGCTTTTCTCTTACACTACAAGTATTTATCATAATCAAATCCGCAGTTTTTGCGTCGGTACAAAGCTCATAATTATCTTTGTTACTAAGCTCAGCTATTATATGTTCGGTATCTCTTGTATTCATAGCACAACCTAATGTTTCTATGTAGACCTTTTTTTTGTTATTCAAAAACTAAACCCTTAAAGAATATGAATCTCATACATATAATCATCTTCCCCAAGACCATACTTTACTTCGCGTAAATATACGCTAAAATCCTTTTGCTCAAAATGTTCTACTAAAGCAACTAAATCTTTATGTGAATTCTCTTTATCAAAATATAGTATCTTGTGACTATCTTTTGCTATTATCTCTTCTACTTTTTCTAATGTAACCACTTTGGGTTTTGCATTTATCTCTCTTCTTGCTAATTTTAATTCCATTTTACTATCCCTTTTTTCAAAAGCAAAACTCTCGAAAAATTCCTCATGTCTAAAGCATGAAACAGAGTTTCTGTATTTTTCATAGAGTCTACCTTATTGCATTATTATAATCCATTAGTATAACCACTTTTCAATAAAATACGCATTAAACTTGTACAAAGCATATTTAAGATATAATTCAACTCTTCAAAAAGCAATCCCTAAAAATCACTACTGTTACTTTTATATTGCTAAACAATGAAGCATTATTAGGAGTAAAATATGGAAAAAATTATAGATATTATAGAGTCAATAGCTCACGAAAAAGATTTAAATATTGAAGATGTAAAAAACACAGTCTGTCTAGCACTTACAAGGACAGCAAAGAAAATATATGGTGAAGACTATGATTATGAAACTGTCATAAATACTGATACAAAAACATTAACGTTATTTCAAAAAGTACTTGTAGTTGAAGATTCTGATGAAAGATTAGAAGATGAAAAAGATAAGTACACAGGAGTTACAGAAGCAAAAGAGGTAGACCCAGATATAGAAGTAGGAGATGAGCTTACTTATGAGTTACCACTAGACAATCTAGGACGAACAGCAGCAGCTACTCTTCATAGAGAACTAGAATTTCATATACAAAGACTATTGGAAAACCAAATATTTGATAAATATAAAAATATGGTTGGCAATAGTATATTTGGAACTGTAACAAGAGTTGATAATGAAGAAACTACCTATGTAGAATTTGATGAAGTTCGTGCTGTTATGCCTAGACGTAACCGTATAAAAGGTGAAAAATTCAAAGTTGGAGATGTTGTAAAAGCTGTTATAAGAAAAGTTTTTATTGATAAGGCTCAAGGTATCTATGTTGAGATTTCAAGAACAAGTCCAAAGTTCCTTGAAGCTCTTTTAGCTCTTGAAGTTCCAGAGATAAAAGATGAGATGATAGCAATCAACTCAAGTGCAAGAATCCCTGGTGAGAGAGCAAAAGTAGCTCTAACATCCCTTCACCCAAACATAGATGCAGTTGGAGCAACTGTTGGAACTAAAGGCATGAGAATCAATGCAGTAAGTGGTGAACTAAATGGTGAAAATATAGACTGTATAGAGTACTCAACTATACCTGAGATATTTATCTCTCGTGCTCTTAGTCCAGCAATTATATCAAATGTAAAAGTTATAGATGATAAAGCAATAGTAACTCTGCCAGCTGACCAGAAATCAAAAGCTATAGGTAAAAGTGGAATCAACATTCGTCTAACATCTATGCTTGTTGGTATGGATATTGAATTAGTAGAACTAGAAGGTAGTAGCAGTTCAAGTGAACCTGCAAAAGATCCTAATGCTCTTTCAAACCTATTTGGTGATGATTAAAACTTTAATTAGCTCTTTTAAAATGTGGATTTAGTTTAAGTAGAACTAAATCTGCAATAATATTTCCTAACAAAGTTAAAAATGCAGAGATAATAAGTATACCCATAATTACAGGATAATCCCTACTAAGTGCACTTTGAAAAAACAATAAACCCATTCCATTTATAGCAAATATAGATTCTAAAATAACACTTCCACCGATAAGTCCAGGTAAAGAAAGTCCTAAAATGGTTACAATTGGAGGAGAAATATTTGGTAAAATAAATCGTCTAAAAAGTTTTTTCTCTTTTATACCACGTGAAAGCGCAAAAAATATATAATCACTTTTTAAAACACCTAAAGTCAAACTTCTTATATACATAGTCAAACTTCCAATACCGCCAAAAACCATAACAAATATAGGTAAAACTAAGTGCCAAGCAAAATCTGTGTAGTAACTAAAACCATCTTTAACTTCAATAGAGTGTAATCCTGAGATTGGAAACCAATCTAATTTTACACTAAAAAATATTACCATAAGAAGTGCTAAATAAAATGAAGGCATTGCATATGATAAAAGCGAGAACTGTTTTGCAAATCTATCAAACTTACTCTCTTGTTTTAAAGCTGATTTTATACCTAAAAACATAGATATAGAAAAAACCAAAACCAAACTAATAATATTTAACAAAAGAGTTATAGGTAGACGAGATAATATTTCATCTCTTACACTCTGTCCACTTGCAAATGAGATCCCAAAATCCAAACGAATAACTGCTCCAAGCCAAGATATAAACTGTTCAGGCAGTGATTTATCTAAACCGTAGACCTTTTTTAATTGTTCTATAGATTCTGCTGTTATATTAGGATTAAGTTCACCACTAGCAAAAAAAGAGTTTGGAGCTAAATGAATAGCCCCAAAAGATATAATACATATTATTAAAAGCATTAGCGCTACATATAAAAATTTTTGTAGTGCTAGTTTAAACATCTTATTTTTTTAAATCCCAAGCTAAAGTTGTTTTACCCTCTTCATCTTTTGTTGCAAGTGCCATTCCCATAGCATTATATCCACTATCCACATAATGAACTTCACCAGTTACTGCAGATGAAAGGTCACTTAAAAGGTACATTCCTGAGTTTCCTACCTCATCAGTTGTTACATTTCTTCCAAGTGGAGAGTTTATCTCATTCCAATTCAATATCATTCTAAAATCACCAATTCCCGAAGCAGAAAGTGTTTTAATTGGACCTGCACTTATAGCATTTACTCTTATATTTCTCTTTCCACAATCAACTGCTAAGTAACGAACACTAGACTCAAGTGCGGCTTTTGCAACACCCATAACATTATAATGAGGTATGAATTTAGGTCCTCCAAGGTAACTTAAAGTCAATATTGAGCCACCATCATTCATAACAGGCATACAAGCTGCTGTTAATGAAATCAAAGAGTAAACAGAAGTTCCAAGAGCAACATCAAAGTCTGCTCTAGTTGTATTAATCAGACCGCCTTTAAGTGCTTCACGTGGGGCAAATGCGACTGAGTGAACAACAAAATCAATCTTACCAAAATCTTTCTCTAAAGACTTTGTAAGCGCTGTTAAGTGTTCAGGATTGTTTACATCAAGCTCATAAACAGCATCTGCATCAAACTCTGCTGCGATGGGACGAACACGTTTTTCAAGCTGTTCATTTAAAAAAGTAAATGCAAGTTCAGCACCTTGTGCTTTACATGCTTTTGCTATTCCATATGCTATTGATTTATTATTTGCTATGCCTACTATAAGACCTTTTTTGCCCTTCATTATCATCTAAAATCCTTAGTTATTTATATTTTGTGCAGCTTCTATCATGCTACAAAATGCTTCTGCTGTCCAACTTGCAGTACCTACTAAAACTCCATCACAATTTTCTATACTTAAGATATCACTAACATTATCTACTTTAACACTACCACCATAAAGAAGTGGTTTTTGTATATTTTCTCTAAGTCTTTGTAAAACTTCTTTTATATCATCACTACTTGCAGTCAATCCAGTACCTATTGCCCATACAGGTTCATAAGCTATAACTAATCTCTCATAATCTAAGTCAATCCCATCAAATTGCCCCCAAATATAAGACATTACTGCATCAATTCCTGCCTCACGAATCTCTTTTGGCTCTCCAACACAATAGAGTATTTCAACTCCTTGCTCTTTTGCAAAATCGAATTTTTTTGTTATAAGCTCGCTACTCTCTTTTAGTACATGCCTTCTTTCAGAGTGACCAATTAATACACTATCTACAGCAAACTCTTGAAGTTGCTCAAATCCTATCTCACCTGTAAATGAACCTTTACATGTAGGATAAAAATTTTGAGCACCAATCTTGATACTCTCTTGAATATCAAAATTATCAAATGATGTTGCAGTAGGATATATACGTGCTTGAACTTCTGAATTTGTACTTTTTACAAACTCATCTACATGTTGAATAAACTCTTTTGTACTTTTTCTTGTATGGTTAGTTTTAAAATTTGATGCAATTATCATTAGTCAATATCCTTACTATTTAATGGCTTAACTCCAGGGAGTTCTTTTCCTTCAATAAGCTCTAAGCTAGCTCCACCACCAGTTGAGATAAAAGTCATCTCATCAGCATCACCAGCACGCGCAACTACATCAGCAGTATCACCACCACCAATAACAGTCGTAGCATGAGCTTCACTTATTGTATGTGACATTTTTATACTACCTTTTGAAAACTTTTCTAATTCAAATACTCCCATTGGTCCATTCCAAAGTATTGTTTGAGCATCATTTAAGACTTCTCTAAAGAGTCTAGTAGAGGCAGGACCAACATCAAGTCCCATCCAACCTTTTGGAATCTCTTGAGTTGGAACAAACTTCATTGTAGAATCTTGAGAACATGTTTGAGCAGCCACAACATCAACAGGTAGGTATAGTTTTACACCAAGTCTTTTTGCCTCATCCATAACTCTAAGTGCTTCAGGCATTAAATCATCTTCCACTAAAGAATTTCCTATATCCATTCCTTGTGCTTTTAAAAATGTAAAAGCCATACCACCACCAATAATAAGTTTATCTATTCTTGGTAGAAGATTAACTAGAGCTTGAAGTTTTCCACTTACTTTACTACCACCAACAACAGCAACAAATGGTCTAGTTGGTGCTTTTAGTAAGTTTTTAGAAAACTCTATCTCTTTTTGTAATAAAAATCCAGCAGCACTGGTTTCTTCATCAAAGAACTCTGTTATTGCTTCTACTGAAGCATGAGCACGATGACAAACACCAAAGGCATCATTTATATATATATCTGCAAAGTCAGCTAACTCTTTTGCAAACTCTTTATCATTTTTAATCTCACCTTTTTCAAATCTCAGATTTTCTAAAAGTAGAACTTCACAACTTTCTAAAGATGCAACCTTCTCTTTTGCATCAATACCAACAACATCATTTGCAAATTTTACTTCACAATTTAATAAGCGAGTAAGTCTTTTAAAAATTGGATCAAGTGAATATCTTGCTTCAAAAACACCAGAAGGGCGTCCAAGATGACTTGCTACTATTATAGAGCAACCATTATCTAAACAAAATCTAATAGTTTGAATAGCAGAACGAATACGTCTATCATCTGTTATATTCATAAACTCATCTAAAGGAACATTAAAATCACAACGGATAAATACTCTTTTCCCTGCTATATCTATATCTCTGATAGAACGTATCATCTACTTTTTCCCTTACTTACTAACGTGAAGAGCCATATCTATAAGTCTTACAGAATATCCCCATTCATTATCATACCAAGCCATAATTTTAACCATATTTCCTGCTATTACTTGTGTTAAATCACCTGCTACTATTGAACTTATAGGACAACTTACAAAATCACTTGACACTCTAAACTCTGAATCTACTTCTAAAATACCTTTTAATTCACCGTCTGCTTTACTTTTTAAAAGTTCATTTATCTCTTCTATTGAAGTATCTTTTTTAACCAATACATTTAAATCAACCATACTTACATTTGGAGTAGGGACTCTGACACTTTGTCCATGAAGTCTACCTTTTAGCTGAGGGAGTACAAGTCCAATTGCTTTTGCCGCTCCTGTTGTAGTAGGTATCATATTGACCGCGGCCGCTCGTGAGCGACGTAAATCTTTTGAGTGTTTTACATCTAATATATTCTGATCATTTGTATAAGCATGGATAGTTGTCATAAGACCTTTATCAATACCAAAAGCATCATCAAGAACTTTTGCAACAGGTCCTAAACAGTTTGTCGTACAACTTGCATTTGATACTATCGCTTGTCCAGCGTACTCTTTCTCATTTACACCCATTACAAATGTAGGAGTATTATCTTTTGCAGGAGCACTCATAATAACTCTTTTCACACCTTGGTCTATAAAAACTTGAGCTTTTTCCATCGTCAAAAATGCGCCAGTACACTCCAAAACTGCATCTACACCATAATCAGCAAAGTTTAACTCTTTTGGATCTCTTGTTGAAAACATTTTTACTTTAGAACTTCCAATTTGCATATAATCATCTTCAAGAGTTTTAACATCTCCTGCAAATGTTCCATGAACACTATCAAATTTTAAAAGTTGCTCCGTCATATCTCTTGCAGCCGTATCATTTACACATACTAACTCAACATCATCTCTACTATCAATTATTCTAGCAACACATCTGCCTATTCTTCCAAATCCATTAATTGCAATTTTTAATGCCATAAAATTTCCTCTGAGTATAAAATGTAGATATTTTATCTAAAATGAGGTATAAAAAAGTTTAAAATAAAAATTTATTCCTTTATATCTTTTTCTCCTTATATAAGTTCTTGTTTTTATTTACTTGTCACACCTTCATAAG